>DATKVX010000113.1 GCA_035529855.1 bacterium | reverse complement strand
GTTCGGCGCGGGCGGCGACGGCGTGCTGGCGGTGCCGTACAAGGAGATAGCAACCGGCCGGTACCGCAACGTCGCGGCGCTGGGCGTCGTCGCCTGTCTGCTCGGCCTCGACGAAGAGCTCGTGGCCGGCGTCGTGGAGGGTTATTTCGGCAAGAAGGGCAAGGCGGTGGCGGAGAACAGGCAAGCCCTGAGTAAGGCGTTCGCCTGGGCCGCGGCCCTGGAGCCGCGGAACCGTAGGCCGCTCGCTGGAGTTGAAACGCCGGCCGAACGGTTGACGTTGAACGGCAACCAGGCCGTCGCGCTGGGGGCCGTATCGGCGGGCGTTAAGTTCTGCGCCTTTTACCCTATGACGCCGTCGACGTCGATACCGCTGACGCTCATCGCCCACGCCGAGGAGATGGGCCTTACGGTGGAGCAGGCCGAGGACGAAATAGCGGCGATTAATATGGCGCTGGGCGCGTCGTACGCCGGCGCGCCCGCCCTCGTCGCGACGTCGGGCGGCGGCTTCGCGCTGATGGTGGAGGGCGTGAGCCTGGCGGGTATGACGGAAACCCCCATCGTTATCGTCGTGGCGCAGCGGCCCGGCCCCGCCACCGGCCTGCCGACGCGCACCGAGCAGGCCGACCTCGAGTTCGTCCTGCGCGCGGGCCACGGCGAGTTCCCGCGGGCCGTCTTCGCGCCGGGCGACGTGGAGGAATGCTTCCACCTCACGCGGAAGGCGCTCGAGCTCGCGCAGAGGTTCCAGGGGCCGACGTTCGTGCTGACGGACCAGTTCCTCGCCGACTCGTACCGCGCCGTCGAGCCGTTCGACGTGGAGGGCTTGCCGCCGGTGGGCTCGTACGCGGCGCCGCCCGAGTTCGCCGAGCCGTACGCGCGCTACGCCGTAACCGATAGCGGCGTTTCGCCGCGGCTGCTGCCCGGGGTGAGCCGTCACCTGGTCGTCGTCGACAGCGACGAACATACCGAGGACGGCCACCTCACCGAGGACCTCGACGCCCGCGTGCGCCAGGTGGAAAAGAGGCGCCGCAAGGAGAGCGGCATCCGCGCCGAAGTCGTGCCGCCGCGGTACGACGGCGACGAGCGACCGGAGCTGTTGTTGGTGTCTTGGGGCTCGAGCAAGGGCGCCGTCGCGGAGGCGGCGGCCAACCTCAGAGCGAACGGGGCGAAGGCCGCGACGCTGCACTTCCCGCAGGTGTGGCCGCTGGTCCCGGGGCAATTCCTGGGCCGCCTGCGCGAGGCGAAGCGCGTAGTCGCCGTCGAGGGCAACGCGTCGGGCCAGTTGGCGCGTCTTATTCGGGCCGAGGCGGGTTTCGAGGTAGGCGAGCGCGTAAGCCGGTACGACGGCCTGCCGCTCACGCCGGAATATATTTTACGCGGGCTCAAAACGTGATATAAAACGGGGTCGGGTAACTTATGGTAAAGCTTGAGGATTACGGAAGGTACGAGACGGCGTGGTGCCCGGGCTGCGGCAACTTTGCCATCGTCGAGGCGGTGAAGAAGGCGTTGGTGGCCTCGGCGCTCGAGCCCCACCAGGTGCTCTTCGTCTCGGGCATAGGCCAGGCGGCGAAGGCGCCGCATTATTTGAACGCCAACGTCTTCAACGGCCTGCACGGCCGCTCGCTGCCCGCGGCCACCGGCGCCCGGCTCGCCAACCCGGACCTCAAAGTAATCGTCCAGAGCGGCGACGGCTGCAACTACGGCGAGGGCGGCAATCACTTCCTGGCGGCTATACGGCGCAACGTAGATATAACGATGCTCGTCCACGACAACCTGGTTTACGGCCTGACGAAGGGCCAGGCCAGCCCCACCTCCGAGGACGGCTTCGTAACCAAGGCCCAACCCCACGGCCCCACCGCGGAGCCGTTCAACCCCGTAGCGGTCGCCGTCGCGATGGGGGCGTCGTTCGTGGCGCGCGGGTTCTCGGGCGAGGTGGACCACCTGGCTGGTTTGGTCAAACAGGCCCTGGCCTGGCGCGGCTTCGCGCTGGTCGACATTCTGCAGCCGTGCGTCTCGTTCAACAGGGTGAACACCTTCGCCTGGTTCAAGAAGAGGTGCTACGAGTTGCCGGAGGACTACGACCCGACCGACTTCGACGCCGCGATGCGGAAGGCGTACGAATGGGGCGAGCGGATTCCGCTGGGCGTCATCTACCGGCGCGAGAAGGGTTCCTTCGAGGCGCGGTTCCCGGCGGTCGCCGCGGGGCCGTTGGCCGGGCAAGATGTCTACCGCGCGGCGCTGGCGAAGGTTTTAAAGAAATACGCGTAGCGGCCGTTAGGCCGGCGCGGCTCGGGCCGAAGGCGAAAGGAAAACGATACTATGGCGGAGATGAACTTAGAGAAGTACAAGATGGAGGACCTGCTCCTCACGGCGATGAAGGCGGAGGTCGGCGCGCGGGACGTATACCGCAAGCTGGCGGCGCGCGTGCACAACGCCATGCTCAAGGACCGGCTCGAGTTCCTGGCCGGCGAGGAGGAGAAGCACCGCGGTTACTTCGAGGCGCAGTTCGGCAAAGATTTCCCCGATAAGAAAATCTGCTTGCCCGCGAAGGGGGTAGTCCCGCTCCCGGAGGTCAAGCTCGAGGGCGAGGACACGCCGCTGAGCCGGGTGCTGGAGGAGGCGATGGACGCCGAGCTCGCGGCCTACGACTTCTACCGCGGCATCGCCGGCCTGTACGCCGACGAGGCGACGCGAAATATGATATTCTACGTCGCGTCGATGGAGATGGGCCACTACCGCCTGCTGGAGATAGAGCGCGAGAACGCGGAGCGGTTCGAGGTCTTCGAGGTCTCGTGGCCCGACATCCACGTTGGGCCATAACGTTTGATTTAAGTCAAAGCGCGGGAGTCAATACCGTGGTATGGTGCGGGCGCCGTCAAACGGCGCGGGTTATCTCGTGAGGGAATAAACCGGAGTCGATAACGCAATAGAAAAGGAAGGGGTATCGTAATGGCCGAGATATTGCAAATCTACAAGTGCGAGGTGTGCGGCAACATCGTCGAGGTGGTGCACGGCGGCGCCGGCGAGCTCGTGTGCTGCGGCGAGCCGATGAAGCTCTACGAGGCGAATACCGTCGACGCGGCGGTCGAGAAGCACGTGCCGGTGAAAGAGAACGCCGAACACGGCATCAAGGTCAAGGTCGGCAGCGCCGCTCACCCGATGACGGAGGAACACCACATCGAGTGGATCGAGGTTATAGCCGGCGACAAAGCCTACCGCGAGTTCCTGAAGCCGGGGGACGCGCCGGAGGCGACGTTCTGCATTGACGCCGGCGACGTCGTCTTGCGGGAATATTGCAACCTGCACGGCCTGTGGAAGGGGTAGCGCGGTCGGCGTTGCCCCGAGCCGCTAAAGCGAGGTGACCGGATTGGTCGACGCGAAGGATAACCTGGCGTTGGATACGGGGACGCTTACCGCGGAACAGGTTAACCTGATATTAACGCATCTCCCGGTGGACCTGACCTTCGTAGACGAGGCGGACGAGGTGCGTTACTACTCCGCGACGAAGGACCGGATTTTCGCCCGCGCGCCCGGCATCATCGGGAAGCGGGTGCAGGAATGCCATCCTTCCCAAAGCGTCCACGTCGTAAACAAGATCCTCGACGAGTTTAAAGCCGGGACCAGGGACGCGGCGGAATTCTGGATCAGACTCGGCGAGCAGTTCGTGTACGTCCGATATTTCGCGCTGCGCGACGGCGACGGTAACTACCGCGGGACGTTGGAGGTGAGCCAGGAGGTGTCCGGCGTCCGCGCGCTGGAGGGCGAACGCCGGCTCCTCGATTGGTGAACGCACCCTCCAATTAGGGATTGATTTCGACGGAGAGGTTGGTGCTTATGTTGAGCGACAAGATCCAAAACGCCCTCAACGGCCAGCACGTGGCGGAGCTTTATTCGGCGTACCTGTACCTGTCGATGGCGGCGTACTTCGACGCCGCGGGCCTGCCCGGCTTCGCCAACTGGATGCGGGTGCAGGCGCAGGAAGAAGTTGCCCACGGCATGAAGTTTTATTACTACGTGAACGAGCGGGACGGCCGCGTCGTACTCGGCCCCATAGACGGCCCCCCCACGGATTGGGACTCGCCGGTCGCGGCCTTCGAGCACGTCCTGGCGCACGAGCGTAAGGTGACGGCGTTGATAAACGGGCTGGTGGAACTCGCCGCGGAAGAGAAGGACCAGGCGACGGTCGACTTCCTGCAGTGGTTCGTAAAGGAACAGCTCGAGGAGGAAGAGTCCGCGGAGGCCGTCTTGCAGAAGGTCGCGGGCGTGGGCGCCGAGTTGGCCGCGGCGGACGGCGAGCTGGGGGCGCGGGTATTCAAGCCCCCCGCGGCTTCGTCCTAAAACGGAATCTGTTCGCCGGCGGAGGTAAACGATGAACGTCGAGGAAGCGCTCAAGACGGCGCTCGAGTTCGAGAACAAGGTCCGGGACGCGTACCGCGAGATGGAGCGGGGCGCCGGAAGCGACGTGGGCCGGAGGGTATTCGACGTGCTCGCGGCCGAAGAACAGCATCACGTGGAATACTTGGAGAGCCGCTTGAGCGAGTGGCGGCGGAAGGGCGTGATTACGGCCGAGGGGTTGGAGACCGCGATACCGCGGCGGGAGGCGATAGAGGAAGGCGTGAAGAAACTCTCGAAGGAGGCCGGCGGCGAGGCGCTCGGCGGCGAGGTCGAGATGCTGCGGCGGGCGCTGCATATGGAAAACGAGGCCGGCGATTTCTACGGGCGAATGGTGAAGGAGCTGCCCGAAGAGGCGCGGCCTCTCTTCGCGCGCTTCGTCGAGATCGAGGACGGCCACAACGCGATCGTCCAGGCCGAGCTCGACTACGCGAGCGGCTCGGGCTTCATGTTCGATTTCCGCGATTTCGAAATTACCTAAGTAAACGCTAAGGCCCAAACGACCGAGGAGTAGACGGCATATGGCCAATACTCAGGAAAACCTTAACGCGGCGTTCGCCGGCGAGAGCGAGGCCAATCGCAAGTACTTAGCATTCGCGGAGAAGGCGGAGAAGGACGGCTTCCCGGAGGTCGCCCGGCTCTTTCGCGCCGGGGCGGAGGCCGAGACGGTTCACGCCATGGCGCACCTCCGTCAGCTGAAAGCGGTGAAATCCACCGCCGAGAACCTGGAGGCGGCGAAGGCCGGCGAGACGTACGAGTACACCGAGATGTACCCGCCGATGGTGAAAGAGGCGGAGGCGGAGGGCAGCCCGGCGGCGCTGACGTTCAAGTACGCGCTGGCCGCGGAGGAACGCCACGCCAACCTGTACGCCCGGGCGCTCGAAGCCGTGAAGGCGGGGCGGGATGTCGAGACCGGCGGCGTTTACGTTTGCCCGGTGTGCGGCAACGTCGTCTTCGGCAAGCCGACGGCGCCGTGCGAGATATGCAACACCGCGGCGGAGAAGTTTTTCGAGATTGAATAGCCCGGGAGGCCGCGGCGCGCCCGTTTGGTGGGCGGAAACGAGGGCTGCGTTTCGCAACGGGGACGCCGCTATATGCCGTGGGTAATCGCGGCCGCCGCGGTCGGCGGTATGTAATATGAGCGACGTCGAGAAGTTCAAAGCGGAGCGTGAGGAACTTAACCGTCTCGTCCTCGAGCGCGCCAGCAAAGAGATGAAGCGGTTCTTCAACGTCGACGCCGGCGTATACCGCGACGGCGCGCTACCGGCCAAGGTGAAGGAGCTGTTGGGGCTGGTGTCGTCGCTCGCGCTGCGCTGCGACGATTGCGTAACGTACCACCTGGGGCGATGCCGCGAGGAGGGCGTGACGGACGAGGAGCTCGCGGAGGCGCTGGCGGTGGGCCTCGTCGTGGGCGGCTCCATAACGATACCCCACCTCCGGCGCGCGTTCCAACGGTGGGAAAAGCTGAAGGGCGAAGAAGGAGACGAGAGAGGAAGGAATCGATGACCGACAAGGCCAAGATCTACGAGGGGCTCCTGCCGAACGTGAAGGCTATTATCGGGGGTTCCGGCTCGCGGGAGAAAAAGCTTCAGCGAATTTGCGACCTGCTCCGCGGGGAAGTGCCCTATTTCGACTGGGTCGGCTTCTACTTGACGGACGCCGAGAACCCGGACGACCTCGTCCTGGGCCCGTTCAACGGCGCGCCCACCGAGCACGTGCGCATCTCCGTGGGCACCGGCATCTGCGGCCGCGCGGCGCATACCCGCCGGATGTTCGTCGTCCAGGACGTCTCGAAGGAGACCAACTACCTGGCGTGCAGCCCCGACGTCAAGGCCGAGATCGTCTTGCCCATCTTGATAGGCAACCGCGTGTGGGGAGAGCTCGACATCGACTCCCACACCCTCGCGCCGTTCTCGAGCGAGGACGGCGAATTCCTCGGCAAAATATGCTCGCTGGTCGCGGACCTGGCGCGCGCCGGCGGCTAGGGCGGAGGAGGGGAAGCGGAGGAGGTAGCATACATGGTTACGGAAATATGCGAGGGCGTGTACTGGGTAGGCGTCGTGGACTGGGCTTTGCGGCACTTCCACGGCTACGAGCTGTCCACGCCGCGCGGCTCGACGTACAATTCCTACCTTATTAAAGACGAGAAGACGGTCCTCGTCGATACGGTGTGGGGGCCGTTCGCCGACGACTTCTTAGCCAACGTCCGCGAGGTCGTCGACCCGGCCGCGATAGATATCGTCGTCGCGAACCACGCCGAGTCGGACCACTCCGGCGGCCTGCCGGCTATTATGCGCCACTGCCCGGAGGCGACCGTCGTCGTCTCCAAGCGCGGCGCCGAGAGCGTCCCGGGCCACTACCACCAGGACTGGAACTTCAAGGTCGTCGGCACGGGCGATAAAATTAATATCGGCCAACACGAGCTGGTGTTCGTCGAGGCGCCCATGCTCCACTGGCCCGACAGCATGTTCACGTACCTCGCCGGCAAAAACCTGTTGATGCCCAACGACGCCTTCGGCCAGCACTACGCCACCGACAAGCGCTTCAACGACGAGGTGGACCAACACGAGCTTTACGAGGAAGCGCTCCGCTACTACGCCAACATCCTCACGCCGTTCAGCGAAATGGTCATAAAGAAAATCGACGAGGTCCTGGCGCTCGGCCTCCCCGTCGATATGATAGCCCCGAGTCACGGCGTCATCTGGCGCGACGACCCGCTGCAGATCGTCGAGAAGTACAAGGAGTGGGCCGCGCAGAAAGGCGAGCAGCGCGCCGTCATCCTGTACGACACGATGTGGCAAGGCACGCGGCTTATGGCCGAGGCCGTCGGCGCCGGCCTGGCCGCCGAGGGCGTCCCCTATAAAATATTCTACGCGCCGGTCGCGGAGCGCAACCAGGTGCTGACGGAGATATTCCGGGCCAAGGCCGTCGTCGTCGGCTCGCCCACCGTCAACCGCGGCTACATCTCGACGCTGGGCACGTACATGGAGGACCTGCG
>DATKVX010000112.1 GCA_035529855.1 bacterium | reverse complement strand
CGAACTCGCGGCCTTCGCCGTGGCATATAAGTTGGATGACCTGCCGGCCCGCGAGCACCGCCGGCGGCAGCCCCCCGCCCGGCATCACCCATTGCCCGGCCATCGAGAAGTTCGCCAGCCCGGGCAGCGTCTTCTTCATCTGCAGCGTGAGCGTCGCGGGCGATATCACCCAACCCTCGTACGTCCCCTGCCAGTTGCCGGTATAGCGCTCGAACGTGGCCGGCGTCGCGACGTCGCGTACTTCCACCTTGTCCTTGATGCCGGGGAAGCGGCGCTCGAGCTCGTCAAGGACGGCCGCGGCGACGTTATCCTTCTGCGCGCGGTAGCGCGCCGCGTCCTCGTCGCGCAGCTTCTTCCAGTAGTCGTAGTTCGATTCGAACATGACCGTCACGACGGTCTTGCCCGCCGGCGCGAGGGTGGGGTCGAAGTTGTAAACGCGGAGCGACGCCCGCCGGACCTCCTCGCCCGCAATTTGTAGCGGCGAGGCGAAGTTGAAGGTGAGGTAGTGTGGCGCGTCCTCGAGCGCGTCGGCGACGCCGAACGAGAGGTACACCAGCGGCTTGAAGATGGGCAGCTCGCCGCCATAGTAGCCGCGGACATTGTCGTCGACGTAGCGGCCTTCCAGCATGTCGAAGATGGTCGTGCGGCCGTCGGCGGCCGAGATGACGTAGGCCGCTCGATATTCGGTCCCGTCCGTCAACCGGACGCCGACCGTGCGGTCGTCTTCCACCAATACTTTCTCGACCCGGGCGCCGTAGGTGGCCTCGCCCCCCAGCTCGCGGTACCTCTTCTCGATGCGCTGGGAGAACGCGAGCGAGCCGCCGACCGTATACCCCGCGTTGCGCCGCCACATCCAGGCCAGTGTCGCGAGGAAAAAGAATACGGCCGCGTCGGGCCAGAAGCCGTACGTCATGGCCTCCGCCAGCAGCGGGCTCTTGAGTCGGGCGCCGAAGTCCCGCAGCGAGAGGCGGCCCCATTTCATAAACAGGCCCATATAGGGGAGCATAGCGCCGAACATCTTCAACCGGTCGCCGAAGGTGTAAAGTTCGGGCGGCTTGTCTAGCGGAAGGTCGAAAGAGGCCGCGCGTTTGACCGCCCGGGCGAATTTCTTGATTTCGCGCGCGTCCTCGGGCGCCAACTCGAGCAGGTGCTCTTGCAAGCGGCCGGGGTCGTTGTAGAAGGTGACGGTCCGGCCGTCGGCCGCCTCGTACGCGAAGAACGGCTCGAAGTCTATTATCTCCGCGCCGGCCAGCGCGCCCACCTCGCGCCAGTATTTGTGGAACCGGCCCTCCCTCGAGCCGACGAGCCAGTGCAGGCAGCCGTCGAAGACGTAGTCGCCGCGCTTCCACGACGTGCACAGGCCGCCGGGGCGGGTGTGCATCTCGAAGATGCGCGTCGCGTAACCGTTCATCCGGCCGTAACACCCGGCCGCCAGGCCCGCGATGCCGGCGCCTATAATGGCGATGGACTTTTCGGACACGTTTACTCCTTCGTCTCGTCGTAGCGCTGCTTTTCTATTCAGCCGGCGGCCTTCGGCTCGCGCTCGAAGCGGAAATCGCAGCGGCGGTCGCCCCGCGCCAGCGTGCCGGTCCGGACGAAGCGCAAGCCGATCTTCCGGCACTCGTCCGGGAAGTAGACGTCGTCGGCGAGGCAGAGATGCCGGGCGGCCTCCGGGTACCCCAGAAGCGCGGCCAGCTCGAGGAAGACGCAAGAGCTAACGTCGTACTGGACGGCGTCGTCGCCGTCCTCGCCCACGTCGTATTCCAGGACGCCGGCGCGCCGGTTGGCCTCCATCGTCGCGTCGAAGTAGGCGCGGAAGGCCGCGAACGCGTCGCCGCCGCTTTTGAAATCGGCGGCGGCCGGTGCTTGCGCCGCCCACAGCTCGGCGCCGACCTCGCGTATTATCTCTTCGAAAATAGCGACGGCCTTTTCGGTCCCGGCGAGGCGCGCGACGGCGGCGAAGGCCGCGACTTGCGAAAGCACCCCCGCGCGGACTTCTTCTTTATCTAGGCCCCGCCCCCGGAGCGGCGCGAGGTCTACGTCCCGCATCTTCGCCTCTTCCTCCCGGATAAGGCCGGGGAGCCGCAAAGACCGGAACAGGCCGACGCGCTTCAGCACGAGCCGGCGGCTCACAGCCTCCATCTTCTCCCGTACCGCTGGCGGCAAGGAAGCCATCGTCGTGGCGACGTCGACGCCGTAATTTTTTAAATTCTTAACGTCCATTCGTTACTCCTCGGGCGCTCCCGTCGTCTCCGGATACCTTGCCATCGCCTCGCGGACTTCTTCGGGTACTTCCTTCAGGAACTCGGTCCCGGCGAACGCGGCGTCGATGAGCGCGCGGTTGGCCTCGTACGTGTAGTCGACGAATTTCTCGGTAACGTCGCCGCCGCCGGGGGCGTTCATATCGAATATCGTGACCGGCGTCGCCGGCGAGTAGTCGAACGCGTCGGCCTCGAGCCAACGGGTTTCCATATTCTCCCGGGTGCGGTAATATACGAGACGGTCGTTGACGTCGTAGACGATGCGCCACTGCGATTCGGCCGGCGAGGCGACGTCGTCTAGGACGCCGGCGGCGTAATCGGCGGTGGTCGCGGAGTCCAGGAAGGCCGGGTCGAAATTCGTCGCCGCTATCGCCGCCCGCGAGAACCGCTCCAGCGAGCCGTCGCCCGCAATGTCTTCGGGCGTGCCCTCCTTCTGTTCGTACATGGAAAGGAAAGAGAGCGAGTCGTCGTAGGTGCTGTTGGCCAGCGCGCGTACGGGCATGTCGTCGCCGGCGGAGATTACGGCTTTGCCTTCCACGAACTCGACCACGGCGCAACCTCCCGCGGCGTCCGCGACGAAGTAGTGCAACCGCCCCGTACCGTCATCGGCGACGCGGACTTCCTCCCGGGCGGCGAGGACCTCCTCCACCGTGGCGCAGGTGTCGAGCATGTACTGCACCCACTGCAGGCAGCCGAGAGCGGGCCGCTCGTCGGGGGCCGGGTATTCCGCCTGCTTGAGCCACAGCACCTCGACTACGAGGCCGGCCTCGTTTATGCCGCCCAGCGGCATCTCCCGGCCGTACTGGTTGAACGTGACGCTGCCGTACGTCGAAGTCCAGCGCGCCGGGTTGTCGTCGCCGACCAGCGCCTCCTTCGCGATGCCTCGTTTGTTTACGACGACCAGGCCGTCGCAGACGGACCAGTCGAAGCTCTTGCCGACGACGGCCTCGTCGCCGGCGTAGATGTAGAACGCCGTGCAAGGGAGGGCGGCGGCCGCGAGGAGCAAAATGCCGAGCGCCGGCGCGGCGACGCGCGTTTTGATATTCATGGCTAATCTCCTAGGTGCCCCGGCCTTAGCGCCGCCGGAGCAGCGCGTTGGCCAAAAGTATTATGCCGAGCGCCAGCAGCACCACCGGCCACGTTATCTTCACGGCGACGACGCCGCTCAGGCCGATGATTATCAGGATGCCGGCCCAGATGTAGTTGCCGACAACCGGCCGCGCGTACGTCGGCGAGACCCCGCGCCACAGCGCGCCGAGGAGGGCGAGCAGGCCGGCGCCGAAGAAGAGCCAGTTCCAGGGGCCGGCGTGGCCCAGCTGCGGCAGCCGGCCCGTACTCTCGGCCGTGAATATTATCCCCGCCCAGATGAGCACGCTCGCCCAGAACAGGCCCTGCAGGCGGTGGCGTTGACGGTGTTCCCTCGCGACGTCCGGTTCTCCGTTCATATCTCCGAGGTGTCCTTTCCGCGACAGCGTGAAGCTCGGGTCGCATTAAGTATTAAGGATGCGAGTTGGCTCGCCGCCTAATCTAAAATAAAAAGGGCTTGCGAACAAGCCCTTAATGACTCGAGGCACCCGGAAAATCAATCTTGTTCAAAACGCCACTGGAAGCCGCGG
>DATKVX010000111.1 GCA_035529855.1 bacterium | reverse complement strand
TGGCGCGCGACCCGTTGCGGGAAGCGGTATCGCGCGACGAAATACGCGCCAAATTACGGTACGACTTCTCGCCCGAAGGGTGTGGGGCGTTGCTCGGGCAACTCGCGGCTGAGGGCGAGCTTCAAGCGTCCGGCGGCGGCTATCGGCTGCCGGGCGCGGCGCCCACCCTCGCCCCGGCTCATAAAAAAGCGCTCGCGGCTTTAGAGGATTTCATGGGTAGCGGGCCGCCCATGCGGGGCAGGGAGGATATCGAGCAGCACCTCGCCGATTACGCCGAGGGCGCGACGATGTTGAAGTTCGCGCTGACGCGCGGGGTGTTGGTGATGTTGCCCGAGAAGGTCGTCGCCGACCCGGCCTTCGTGGAAAAAAAGAAAGAAGAAATCATAAAATACCTGCGCGACCACGAGACCGTACGGGCCGCGGAGTACAAGGATATGCAGGAGCTGTCGCGTAAGCACGCGACGGCCCTTTTGGATTATTTCTACGAGCAGGGTATAACGGTACGGGAAGGCGGCACCCATCGCCTCTCGCCGGGCTATTTAAAGGAAGTTGACGCCTAGAGGAGGTTAACATCGTATTATGGTGAACGCCAAGGAACTGATATCGTACGAAGATAAATGGGGAGCCCGCAACTACAAGCCGTTGGACGTCGTGCTGGCACGCGGCGAGGGCGTTTGGGTTTACGACGTCGACGGTAAGAAATACCTCGACTTTTTGGCGGCGTACTCGGCGCTCAACCAGGGGTATTGCCACCCGCGGCTGGTGAAGGTTATGCGGGAACAGGCGGCCCGCCTTACGCTAACGTCGCGCGCCTTTCGCAACGACCAGCTACCGCTGTTCGAGAAAGAAATCTGCGAGCTTTTGGGTTACGAGAAGGTGCTCCCGATGAACTCGGGCGCGGAGGCCGTCGAGACGGCGATAAAAGCGGCGCGGAAATGGGGCTATAAGGTAAAAGGGGTGCCGGAGGGGAAGGCGGAGGTAATCGCTTGCGAGGGTAACTTCCACGGTCGAACGACGACCATAGTCGGCTTTTCCTCCGAACGCCAATACCGCGACGGCTTCGGGCCCTTCGCCCCGGGTTTTAAACTAATACCGTACGGCGATGCGGCCGCGCTTGAGGATGCCATAACGCCTAACGCCGTAGCGTTTCTCGTCGAACCGTTACAGGGGGAGGGGGGGGTCGTCGTGCCGCCCGAGGGCTATCTGGCCGCGGCGCGCGAAATTTGTGCTGCGAACGACGTCCTCCTGGTCGCGGACGAGATACAAAGCGGCCTGGGCCGAACCGGCAAGATGCTGTGTTGTGAGCACGAGGACGTACGGCCGGACGCGGTCGTTTTGGGCAAGGCGCTCTCGGGCGGAATGTACCCGGTCTCGGCCGTACTGAGCGACGCGCGGGTGATGGACGTCTTCGAACCCGGCGACCACGGCTCCACTTTCGGCGGCAACCCGCTGGGCTGCGCCGTAGCGCGCGAAGCGCTGCGGGTGATCGTGGACGAAGACCTTTGCGGTCGCGCCGCCGAATTGGGCGCGTACCTCCTCGACGAGCTGCGTTCGATAGATAGCCGCAACGTCGACTTCGTACGAGGTAGGGGCCTGTGGGCCGGGGTCGTATTGAAAGAGGAGGCCGGCGGCGCGCGCCGGTTCTGCGAGGCCTTAATGCGGCTCGGCTTGTTGGCCAAAGAAACCCACGATACCGTAATACGCCTCGCGCCGCCGCTCGTGATAGCCAAAGATGAAATAGATTGGGGGCTTGAGCGCATCGCCGCGGTGCTTACGGCCGACTTGCCGGAGGAGGTCGGCGCGACGCCGTAGCGGTGGGTTAAAGGGCGTAGGGCGGGATGAAATTAGTAACGGCGCCTCTTAAGATAAGGGCCGCGGCCTTCATCGCGGTTGAGTGTCCCGGGGAGACGCCGCCGTACCGTTAGCCCGATTCCTCGCGAGAAGGTATTCTGCGGGGTCGACCGAAACCAACCGTCATTTTAAGACCCTCGGTGCGGGGCGGCCGGAACCTCCGACGGGCGCCGGCCGGATTCGAAGCTCAACATATCCGGAAGGCGTCGGAGAGCGTCGACGGCGATAGGGCGAAAGCCGCGGGAATTTAGGTATCGACGGGAAAGCGCTCTGCGGGAAGTTGAAACGCGTGTCCTAAAACAAGGATTGATTGATAAAATCGGAACCTAGCCGCGGGCGGGGGCGTACCGCGCGGCTGGGCCGGGCTCCGGATTCGTTCGCAAGCAGCTGCCGGGAAAGCCCCGGTTTTTAACTACCAGGCCGTAGCGCTGTAATGGGCGGGCGCCTTATACCGGTTTTTCGGCGTTGACACTCGCTCCCGAATTATGATAGTTTTTAATCCGTCGCGCCGCAGGACGCGGCCTTTGGTATATTCCCTATGACGAAGGGTAGTTCGATTTCGCGCCGCCTGTTTCTGGCGGTGGGCATGCTCGCGACGTTGTCGTGTGGCGCTCCCACCGGCGACCCGGTCGGGTTCCAAGGGCCGGAAAGGCCGGTAAAGAAAGTAACGCTATATCCCGCCGACGTGGGGTGGCGCGATACTTTCTACGACGTCTTCGTACCCACCGGCCGGCACTATCGTTTGGCGGTCGGGAGTTACGGCGAGCCTAACCGCTTTCGGAACCGCGCGCTGCTGCGGTTCGAAGTCGGCGACGTTCCGAAAGAGGTTCCCCTAAGTAAAATACGCGCCGTATTTTTAAACTTGCCTTATCTCCGCGTTTCGGACGGCTTGAACGACGATATTTACGCGCAAAGCGAAGTAACGATCGAGGCACGGCCGCTCCGCCGGGACTTCGACGAGGACCGCGCGACGTGGTGGCGCGCGACCCGGAAAGAGAACTGGACCGTCGAGGGGGGCGATTACGGACCGGCGGTAGCGGACGTGGTCGTCGGCCGGCCCTCGTACCAACGCCGGCGCGTAGACCTCGACATTACCGCCTTGGCTTTAGAGTGGCTCGCCAACCCGCACCGTAATTACGGCCTCCTTTTAAAATTGCGCGACGAGGAAGAGGCCTCCGGCGCGGGCATAAAGGAGTTCTATTCGACGAAACAATTCGATAAAGCCAACACCCCTCGCCTCGAGGTAATTTATGTCAACGGCGAGGGCGAGAAGGCGTACCATTTAGTCGTACCGGAGAAGGAATGCTTCATAACGGAATACGGCGGCGAGTTCGGCGGGGGCGAGGTCCACGGTTACGACCCGTTTTTGGATTTCGGCTCTTTTAACGGCTACGGCCGCCGCGTACTTCTATATTTCGACCTTTCGCCGGGGGCGACGGGCATCCCGGTTACGGCGTCGGTGGCGCGGGCGCGGCTTCGTCTCTTTTATCAACCCGCCGCCAGGGACGAACGCGTTTATATCGCCGTATACCGCTTGACGGTCGGGTTCCAGGAAGGCGCGAAGCAGGACGTGCTCGAGCTCCAAAAGTTTCACGACAACGTCGCATATATCAGTCACGAGTTCAAGAGCGAGGCGCCGGGGTACGTGGACCTATATATAAACCCGCTCGTCCAGGAGTGGATATCCGGTAAGTACCCCGACTACGGCCTTATAATAAAATCGCCCGACGAGAGCGCGGCACAGACTTTCCCGCGGTTCGCCGCCAAGGACAATAGCGACCCGGCCATTAGGCCGTATTTGGAGATAGAGTATACACTGCCGCCCGACCCGTGGTACGTTTCGCCGGCGTCATGAGGGTAGCTTGCGTGGAACGCGGAATACGTTATTTAGCGATATGTGTGGCGACGGCGGTGGCGGCCGGCGGAGGGCCGGGGTTCGCCAATACGATTCTCGCCGCCGGGACGCCGGGCGAGCCGGGCACGGATGCGGACGCTCGGGGGCTCGCGATGGGCGGCGCCGTGCTCGGCCTGTTCGACGGTTCGAACGTCAACGGCGCTAACGCGGCGGTACCGGCTTCGTACGAACGCGCGGTTTTTAGCGTTACGCTGTACCGGGGATACAACTCGTACGAGACGCCCGCCGGGAGAAGCGTCGAGATCACGTACGACGTCCCGCGGGCGGAGCTGGCGATACCGGTGTCGAAATCGCTCGCGCTTTCGTTCGCCTTGCGGCAGGAGCTCAACCAGAATTACGAGTTGACGAGGCCGCTCGAGTACGAGGGTGTCGTGGTGGGGGTAAGTCGTCTTAGGGGCGTCGGGTCCGTCTATACCTTTTCGGCCGGCCTGGCCGGCCGCGTCGGCGAACGGTGGTTCGTGGGCGGCAGTGCCGGCTACGATTTCGGCGCGCCCAGGGAAATTTATACCAAAGAATTTAAAGAGAAGGGTTATTCGCGAATAGAGGAGAACCTGGAGGCGGCCTATAAAGGCGTAAAGGGGACGTTTGGGGCGGGTTATTTAATATCGGACAAGGTGTCGGTGGGGGGGGCGCTCGAAATCTTGAATACCCATCGCGTGCACGAGACGGTATCTACGGAGTACGCTACGTTGTACGAGGAAGACCACCGGTTCGCGATGCCGTGGTCGGCCGGATTAGGGGCGGCGTACGTCGTAGGCCCGCGGGGCCGCATCGCCGCGGACGTGCGCTACACGGCGTGGTCGCGGTTCGCCGTCGACGGCGAAGGTTCGGGCTACCGCGATACGTTCGAGTTTCACGCCGGCGCCGAAGGCCGATTGGCGACGTCGCGGAAGGCTTTCTTCTTGTGGCGGATGCCTTATCGTGCCGGCGTGTCGTACGTCCCCTGGTATTCGACCGAGCGCGGCCGTTTCGCCAAGACGGGCGTATCGGTGGGTGCGGGATACCTGTTTATGAACAACGAAAATAGTAGGCTCGATGCTACGTTAGAGTATAGCCGCCGGGGCGACTCCCCGCCGGGGGAGTTGAGAGAAGAGATGTTCGATTTTTACTTATCGATCGTGGGCTTGGAAGCCTGGCTCGGGAAACGAGGCCGCGAGGATTAAATTATTCGCGGCTTCGAATCCCGCGAGGAGTGGACGAGATGCGGTTAAAACGGTTTTTGCTTTTGACGCTGGTTGCGGCGTTGGCCGTACCGGTTGTTTTATACGCGGCCGAAGAGGAAAAGGTTTTTAAGTACGCGTACGTCAATATGGAGCGGGTGGTGGACGAATACGTTCTGTTCAAAGAGGTACGGGAGGAGGCCACAAAGAAGATAGACGAAGCTCGCGTCGAGGACGCCGCCAAGATGGACGAATATCAGGAGAATTTGAAGGCCTTGGAGGAGAAATTGGACGGCCCGTTGACCCCCGAGGCCAAGGCGGAGACCGTCGACACGTATAAGACTACGTACGAAGAAGCCCTCGATTTTCGCAACTCGGCGCTGGCGAAGTATAAGCGTATCGAACGTGACGCGTTCGAGCCGGTGTACAAAAAAGTTTACGAAAAAATCGAATCGTACGCCGTGAAGAAGGACTACGAAGTCGTTTTCGATTATTCGGCGATTTTGTTATACGCCGACGAAAAATGCGACGTTACGGAAGAAGTAATAAGCGAGTTGAACGAAGAGGCGGGCATTAGTAAGTAACGCCCGCCGGGGTAACGAGTATGCCGGAGTACACGGTTGACGAACTGGCGGCGGCGGTGGCCGGCGAAGTGGCGGGTAACGGCGCCGCCGTGATACGCGGCGTTAACGGCATAAAAGAGGCCGGCCCCGACGAGGTGACCTTCGTGGCCAACCCCAGGTACAGGGGGGCTTTGAAGGCGACCCGGGCGGGGGCCGTGGTCGTCGCGCCCGGGACCGAAGCGGGGACTTTGACGTTGATAAAGACGCCGAACCCGTACGCGGCCTTCGCTAAAATCCTCGTGATGTTCGCGCCCCCCGCGGAGGTTCCGGAGGGGATATCGGAGCTTGTGTATATCCACGAAAAGGCGAGTATCGGCGAAGGCGTGGCCGTGGGCCCTTTCGCGACCGTTCGGGAGGATGCGGTAATAGGCGACCGCACGACGTTGGGTGCCGGGACCTACGTAGGTCGCGGCGCGACCTTAGGTGTCGATTGTTCAATTTACCCGAACGTGACGGTCCGAGAGCGGGTCATTATCGGCGACCGTTGTATTATCCACTCGGGTACGGTAGTCGGTTCGGACGGGTTCGGTTTTGCGACCGAAGCGAAGGTCCACCACAAGATTCCACAAATCGGCGTCGTCGTAATCGAGGACGACGTCGAGATAGGCGCCAACTGCACCATCGACCGGGCGACGATGGGCGAGACCCGGATAGGCCGCGGTTCCAAGCTCGATAATCTCGTCCAAATCGCCCACAACGTGAAGATCGGCGAAGGGACTTTAATAGCGGCCCAAACCGGGATAGCGGGGTCGACGGTGTTGGGGGAATTCTGCGTTTTGGGCGGCCAGGTGGGTATCGTTCCCCACATCGAAATAGGGAACGGCGCGGTCCTGGCGGCGCAGAGCGGCGTTACCAAGTCTATCCGTGAAGGCGAGACCGTTTTCGGCCGGCCGGCCCGCCCCTTGAAGGATGTCAAGAGACGCGAAGGCCGCATCGCCCTTCTGGAAAAGTATTTCAAGCGCGTGAAAGAACTCGAGGAAGAAGTAGCCGAGTTGAAGAGGGGTAAGGATTAAGGCCGCCGGCGGGTGACTATATTGACCGAGGAGAAGCAAAGGACCATCGCTACAGAGGTGTCGCTCGAGGGCGTCGGCCTCCATACCGGCGAGCCGGCGCGCGTGACGTTTAAGGCCGCGCCGCCGAACACGGGGGTCGTTTTCGAGCGGGTCGACCTCGACGGCCGGGCCCGCGTCCGTGCCCGGGTCGAGAACGTTACCGGCGCGAGCCGGGGGACGACGTTAACGGAGAACGGCGTAACGGTCTATACCGTCGAACACTTATGCGCCGCGGCCACCGGCCTGGGCATCGACAACCTACTGGTCGAGATAGACGGCCCTGAGCCGCCGGCGACGGACGGCTCGAGCGCCGTCTTCGCCCGGGCCCTCGTAGGCGCGGAGATCGTCGAACAGGGCGAACCGCGCCGGGTAGTCTTGCTCGATAAGCCTTTCGACTACAAGCATGACGGCGCGGAGATGACCATCGTCCCCGAGGACGGCCTCCGCATTTCGTTCACGATAAGGTTCGAGCACCCCTACTTGAAATCCCAATTTTACACCTTCGACGTGGAGGAGGACAACTTCGTCGAGGAGATAGCGCCCGCGCGGACCTTCGCCTTGGAGAGCGAAATAGAGATGCTCCGGGGCGCGGGGTTGATTAAGGGGGGTACGTTGGAGTGTGCCGTCGTCGTCGGCGACCAAGGGCCGCTCAACGAGGAAGGCCTCCGCTTCGACGACGAGCCCGTACGGCATAAAATCCTGGATTTGATCGGCGACCTTACGCTTTTCGGGGCCCGCTTCCGAGGACACATTATCGCGATGCGTTCCGGCCACGCCGTCAATGTTGGTTTGATAAGGAGTGTGAAAAGGTATATGGAGCAAAAAGGCCGCGTGCCATCGTTCGACCCCTCGAAGACGCTTTACGATATCGGCGCCATAATGAAATACCTTCCCCATCGCTACCCGTTTTTATTGGTAGACCGTATCGTCGACTACCGCCCGGGCGAGTACGTCGTGGGCGTAAAAAACGTCACCTTCAACGAGCCGTTCTTTGCGGGCCATTTCCCCGGGGCGCCGGTGATGCCGGGGGTATTAATCGTGGAGGCTATGGCCCAGGTCGGCGGCGTCCTACTTATGCAGACGGTTGACGACCCGGCGAATACACTTATCTATTTTATGGGGATAGATAAGGTTAAATTTCGGCAGCCGGTAGTCCCCGGCGACCAGGTCGTGTTTAAGCTCATTCCTTTGAAATTTAAAGGGAAAATCGCCGTGATGCGCGGCGAGGCGTTCGTCGGCGGTAAGGTCGTCGCCGAGGGTGAGTTTAAAGCGTGCCTGGTCGAAAAAACTTCGGGCGCGGAAAATGCCGAATAACCGTCGTTATATGTTGAAAACTCGCTCTATTGTTTATACGTATTAATATATCAGCGCGATAGGAGCTATGAGTTAAAGTTAATTATCTGTTCAAAAGTCGGATAATAAATGGTTGATATACATAAAACGGCGATCGTAGACCGGCGCGCCGAATTGGGCGAGGGCGTTGTCGTCGGGCCGTACGCGATTATTGACGGCCCGGCCGTTATCGGCGCGGGTACCGCCGTCGGGCCGCACGCGGTGCTCGAGGGCGCCGTCGCCTTGGGGGAGAGGTGTCGCGTTTTTTCGCACGCCGTTTTGGGGACGATTCCGCAAGATTTAAAGTTCGAAGGCGAGGAATCCGACCTCACGATAGGAAGCGGCACGACGATACGCGAGTTCGTTACGATTAACCGCGGCACGAAGGCCTTGGGGACTACCCGGGTGGGAAATAATTGCCTGTTGATGGCCTATTCCCACGTCGCGCACGATTGCGTGTTGGGAGATGACGTCATTTTGGCGAATTGCGCTACGGTTGCCGGCCACGTGGAAATAGGCGACTTCGCCTTCGTCGGAGGCCTGACGGCCGTTCACCAGTTCTCGCGTATCGGCAAATATGCTTATATTGGCGGTATGAGCCGCGTCAGCCAGGACGTTATTCCGTACGCTTTAACCGCCAGCGACCCCACGCGCGTCGTCGGCATTAACGTCATCGGCCTCCAGCGCCGCGGTTTTCCCCCGGAAGTGCGGGCCGCTCTCAAACGGGCGTATCACATAATATACCGCGAGGACTTGAATACGGCTCAAGCCGTCGAAAAGCTGGAAGCTGAACTGGGCCAAGTCGCCGAAGCACGCGACGTGATCGATTTCCTTAAACGAACCGAGCGCGGTATCTTGAAATAGTTTATTACGCGCTGGATATGCGCGCGCGTTAAAGTAATTTGTTAATCTAAATAACGACTCGCTGTGCGAAAATTCGACGGAAAAATAGGCGTAATCGCGGGCTCGGGCCAAATGCCGCTATTGGTTGTCGAGGAGGCCATCGCGCGGCATCCCGAGGGCGTGGCGGGCGTCTTCGCCGTTTGCGTAACCGAAGACGCGGCGCGCCGGTTAAAAGACCGGATCCTCGTCGAGCGAGTGGGTTTGGGGCAGGCCGGCAGGGCGATAAAATTTTTAAAAAAGAACGGCGGTAAGTATTGCGTCTTCGCGGGCAAGGTCGAAAAGGCACCTGTTCTGGCGGGATTGAAATTCGACGCTCGCGCGGTGAAGATCCTGGCGCGGGTCCGCGACTTTACCGACAACGAGCTGATGGCGCAGCTCGTTCGCGAACTGGAAAACGAAGGCTTCGAGGTACTACCGCAAACCGATATTCTCGAGCGGTACGTCGTACGACCGCGGGTTTATACCAAGCGTAAGCCGACGAAGAAGGAGTACGAGGATATACTGTTCGGTTTGGAGAAGGCGCGGGGGCTCGCGTCCCTGGGTATAGGCCAGACGGTGGTAGTGCGTAATAAAGCGGTTTTGGCGGCGGAGGCGCTCGAGGGTACGGACGAGGCCGTTCGGCGGGGGGCGAAATTGGCGGACGGTAAGGGCGGCGTCGTCGTAAAAGCTATGAAGCCGGGCCAGGACCGCCGTTTCGACATCCCGACGGTTGGCCTCGCGACGCTAAGATTAGTGTTATCGGGCGGCCTGAAAGTATTGGCTTTGGAAGCGGGTTCTTCTTTCTTGATAGACCGCGAAGAGGTTATAACCGCGGCCGACGGCGGGAAGATTACCGTAGTCGGCGTGGGGGAGCGGTAGTTTGGACGTGAAAACCGTAACCGTAGGGCCGCTCGAGGCCAATTGCTACGTCGTTTCCGCCGGGGAGGACGCCGTCGTTATCGACCCGGGCGCCGAGCCGAAGAAGGTTTTGAAAGCCGTCGGCCGGTTTAAGGTTGGGGCAGTTCTGGCAACCCACGGTCACTCGGACCACGTCGGCGCCGTGGATAAAGTAACCGCCCGTACCGGCGCGCCTTTTATGGTCCTTGCCGAGGACCTCGAGTTGGCGGAAAAGTACGTCGGCACTCGGGCCGCAAGGCTATTG
Source organism: bacterium (assembly GCA_035529855.1). NCBI lineage: Bacteria > bacterium. The sequence goes on along the minus strand of DATKVX010000111.1, from coordinate 7,837 downwards.
AAGGACGGCGACCTGTTGGAGTTCCCGGGTTTTTCGCTATCGGTTATCGCGACGCCGGGCCACACGCCCGGCTCTGCTTGTTTTTATGCGCCCGGCGTACTTTTTTCAGGCGATACCCTTTTCGCGGGGGGCGTAGGACGCACGGATTTGCCGGGCGGTTCGGCGGAGGCGCTGCACAATTCCATCCGCGAACGTATATTCTCGCTGGCCGACGACACGGCTGTTTACCCCGGCCACGGCGAGCGAACTACCGTAAGCCGCGAGAAGAGCTCGAGCCCGTTCTCCGCTTCGGGGTGGGTATGACGGGCCGCGACGAAGCGCCCGGGCGGGATGCGGCGGCGGCTCTCCGCGGTTTTAAAGCCTACCTCGTCGCCGAGTGCGGCCTGGCGGAAAACACGGTTGCGGCGTACTTGCGCGACGTGGGCGGCTTCGTTGCCTTTTACGGCGATTTCCGCGGCGCGGCTTTGGCGGACGTCGTGGCGTACGTACGAAAGCTGTCCGCCGGGGGCGCGGCGGCGACGTCGCTCTCGCGGCGTCTTTCGTCGCTCCGCGTTTTCTACCGCTACCTCGGCGACGAGGGCGAAGTCGACGGGTCGCCTTTGGAGTTCGTGGAATCGCCCAAAACGCCGTCGCGGCTGCCGGACTACCTCCACGTCGACGAAGTAGAGGCGATAATCGCCGCCGTGGCTCGAGCGCTCGACGCCGCCGAAAAGGTCGGAACCGTGCAAAAAATATCGGCCGTGGCCCGCGACCTTGCCATGCTCGCGCTGGCGTACGGCTGTGGCCTGAGGGCCAGCGAGCTCGTCGGCTTAAGGCGCGGCGACGTGGATTTGAACCTGGCGGTCCTTCGCGTCCGGGGTAAGGGGGGCAAGGAAAGGCTGGTACCTTTCGGCGCCGTCGCGAAGGGTTGCGTCGAGAAATACCTGGGATTATTGGACGCGGCGGGTAAAAGCGAGGGCCCGTACCTATTCCCGTCGCCGCGCGGCCGCGGCCGGCACGTTACCCGGCAGCTATTGTGGAAAAACGTTAAAAAGTACGCGGCGCGGGCCGGCGTACCGGGCGTCAAACCCCATCTTTTCCGCCACACTTTCGCTACCCATCTAATCCAAGCCGGCGCCGACGTCAGGACCGTCCAGGAATTATTGGGGCACGCAAGTATAACAACGACACAGATTTACGCTCATTTGGATACGAAAAGCCTTAAAGAATTTCACGAAAAATATCACCCGAGGAAGTAGGCTATGTTTACCGCCGATTGGTGGCTCGATAAGTTGTATTTAGCGCCGGGGATCCTCTTCGGCCTCGTCTTCCACGAGTTTTGCCACGGCTACGCGGCCTGGCGTCTCGGCGACCCCACCGCCAAGCTCGCCGGGCGGCTGAGCTTCAACCCCTTAAAGCACCTCGACCTGCTGGGCACGGTAGCCCTCTTCGTCGCGCGCATCGGGTGGGCGAAGCCGGTACCGGTGGACGCGCGGAACTTCCGCGACCCGCGCAAGGGGATACTCATTACGTCGCTCGCGGGGCCGGTAGCGAATCTCGTATTGGGCGTCGTATTAGGCATCGGCCTTGGCGGGTTATTCGCCTACGCGCTCAAGACGCCGGCGGCGTTCGATTCCTCCTGGCTTCGCCTCCTCTACCTCGTGCTGTTCAACGCCGTCTACATTAATTTCATCCTTGCCGTATTCAACCTCTTGCCGGTGCCGCCGCTCGACGGCTCGAACGTCTTGTGGGCGATTTTGCCGCGGGAGGCGGCGGCGTCGTACGGCCGCTTCATAGCTCGCTACGGCCGGACGGTACTCATCGTCTTCTTCCTGGCGATATTCCTCGGGCCCTCGCTCGGGTTTCCCGTTTTCCAGTGGTTCCTGATGCCGCCGATAAAAATTTTAGTACGCTTAACGACGGGGTTTTCCCTTAATGAACTTTGGTATTTTTACGCGGCGATGTTCGCGTTATGAGGCGTTTTTCGTGCGAAGAAAAAAGCCGCCCCGCGAGGCGGCTTTTTTTTGAAATAGGGTTTTGCCGGTAATTAGCGAGGGTTATTTTTTCCTTAACGTTTCCGTGCCGGTTTCCGTGCTATCCTGGTCGGCGGAGATTCCCTCGAGCGAGCCGTCCGGCTTTATCGTGTACGCGACTACGCCGTATATGTCCCGGTCGTCCCGGTAGCCGACGACGAACAGGTCGCCGCGCCTTAGGCCGACGCCGGGGTAGGGGATTCTATCGCCGACGTGGTAGGTGACCCAATACACGCTCCTCGCCGGTGCTATTTCGACTTCGCACGTGTAGGCGTTGCCGTCGGCGTCGGCGCCACCGCCGACGTACATCCCGTCCAGCGTCACACTGGCAGCCGGTTCGGCGGGAGCCTCGGGCGCGGCCGTCTCCGGGCCCTTTACCTCCTCGGGGGGTTTACGGCAAGACGTTGGAAGGGCCGCGGCGAGGCCGACCGCGACGGTTAAATAAATTATCCTCTTCATAAATCATTCCTCTTGGGCGGTCGGGTTAATCCCGGTGCAATCTCTCCGTACCGATCTCTTTAAAACCCGGTAGGCCGAAGACGCCGTCCAGCACGCCGTCGGCGTCGACTTTGTATAGGGCTACGCCGTAGCCGACGTGCGACTCGTAGCCGACGCACAGGTAGCCGTCTTTAACTACGCCCACGCCGCCGTAATCGTAGCCTTCCTCGAAAGCCCACCGGATACGGTATGCCTCGCCCGCCCGGGTTATCTCCACTTTGCAAGCGTATCTTCCGGCGTTATAGGGATGCGTGCCGAAGCAGATGTATTTGCCGACTACGTCGTCCGCGGCGGTAGCCGCGAGAGCGAGCGAGGTTATTAAAAGGCCGTAAAAAGGTATGGTCCGCATCGGGTACCTCCGTCCGTGCTCGTTTATTTTTCCCGCGTATTCTAATAAACGGCGGCCTAGGTTTCAATAGTTAAACGCCGCATTAGCGAAGCATTTCGGCCTCGTCCCTCAATTACGCTCAAGAAGAAGCCGCCCGGGCGGGCGGCTTAACTTAGCGTGATATCCGGTTATTCGTACATGGCCTTGATCTTACCTATAGACGCCGGCGCGACGTTGACGTTAATAGGGCAGTCGATTTTGTAGATGTAGTGGACGGGGGTAGTAACCGCTACCCAGAGAACTTGGTTGTAGTAGCACAGGCCCCAGGGGTAGTTGGCCGGCGAGGGGAAGGACGCCGCGAGCGAGCCGGCGGTCGTATAGCCGTATACGTAGTGGTCGCTGTACGAACCGCCCCATACGAGGTTGTTTGTGTAGTCCCAGGCGAGGTCGCACGCCGGGCGGGCGGGGTTGAAGGACCTGTAGATGCTGCCGGAGGTCAGGTGGTGGCGCCATACGCCGTACGGCGAGTACCCGGTCGAGCACCAGATCGCCTGCGGGTTCGAGCCGCCGGCGCCGCCTTCGATGGCAAGGCCGGATACGTCGTGGTTGGCGCGGAAGGATGCGCGGATGCTGCCGGTGGGGAAATAGGTATTGTAGACGTAGTCGTTGCTCGAGTTCCCTACCCAGAGGGTGGAGGCCCAGTCGTAGCTGAGGCCGCGGGTATACGACCCGGCGAACGAGACGTAGGAGCTATACACCGAGCCGGTATCGCCGTGGACTTGGTATATGTTGTAGGGCGACGTCTGGCAGAAAACCCACAAGTACATGACGTTGGTCGGCCGGGCGAGCGCTAGCGGGAAGTTCGCCGGCGCCCGGAACGAGGCAATTACTGAGCCCAGGGCCGCGAACGCGGTCCCGGTTACCAAAGCAAGAGATAGGGCAATTACTACGACTTTCTTCATGTGCGTTCCTCCTGTCTCTTTGAAAGGCCTATTCTAAATACGTTTGTAATACTATTATATATAATTTTATAAAAGTCAACGGAAAAAACCACGATTCGGAAATACGACGAAACGGGCCTACGGTCGCAAAAAAGCCGCCCCGCGAGGCGGCTTTTTTTCGATATCCGTTTAACGGAATAAAGCTTTAACCTCGCCGAAGGAGGCGGGCGAGACGCCGGACGTGATGTCGCCCGGGCAGTGGACCTGGTAGATGCGGTCGGTGGTGTCGCATCCGACCCAAAGGTATTGGCCGTAGTACGCCAGGCCGCGCGGGGAATGGCCGGGGGCCGTGAAGGAAGCCGCGACGGAGCCGGCGGTGTTGTAACCGTAGACCACGTTCGGGAGGTAGCCTTTCCATATAAGTTTGTTGCGGTGGTCCCAGGCTATGTCGAAAGTGCTCGCGTTCGCCAGCCCGAAGGACGAGAGGACGCTGCCGTTCGTCATGTTATGACGCCAACACAACGACGGCGCGGAGTCGGAGGTGAAGACCGCGGTCGTGCCGATGCCGCCGTCGCCGGTGCAATACGGCGCGACGCCGTAGGGCTCGTGGCCGGCGTCCCACCGGTAATAGACGCTTCCCGTCAGGGCCTTGCATTTGTAAACGCGGCCGTCGCCGTCGCAACCGACCCAGAGAACGCCGCCCTCGGAGAACGCGAGGCCGGAGCATTTGTTGCTGAAAGAAGTGGTCCACGAGCCGTACGAAGAGCCGGTCGCGGGCGACAGGCGATATATCCGGGTGGAGCTCCCGTAATCGATGACGAATAGGCGTATACCTGAGCGGGCCATCCCCCGGACCTGCTTGCCCGGCGCGGGGAAAGAGTTCTTTACGTCGCCCAGCCGCCCGAAACAAGTAGTAACGGCGGTAGTCGTAAGTACCGCTAAAATGAACGGCATCGTTCTCATAGAAGGTTTTCCTCCTGTCGAAATTAGCCGTCAATTACGCGTGGAGCGGCGGTTCCGTCGCGATTATCGGAGTTTTCCTTTAAAATATAACGCAAATTTCGGCCCGAGTCAAATTTCTCGGTTACTTATTTCAAGTTCGTTTACCCCGTTCGATACCGCCTACTCCCGGGATTCCGTCCTCCGGGCCACGAGTACCATTTTAGCGTTTAGCCGCCGATAGCGATAATTATTGGAGCGAGTCGAAAAGCCGCGCCGTAAGGTTGCCCGGTTTCCGGCGTAGTACTTATTTAAATATTACCTTTATTCTGCCGACGGAGGACGGGGTGACGGCCGCGGTGCTGGGACAGTGGCACTTGTAAATGAAGTGGCTCGGCGTCGTGCACCCTACCCACAGGTATTCGCCGAAGTACGTGAGGGCGTACGGGAACGGGCTGGGCGCCCTGAAAGTGCTTACGACGGACCCGCTCGTGTTCCACCCGTAGACGATGCCGGGGTTGCCGGTGCCGCCCCAAACTAGACGGTTGCGCCAATCCCAGGCGATATCGAATACGGAGGCGCCGATAGTGTGGGAACGGATGATGCTCCCCGTCATCGGGTTGTGGTACCACGCATAGCGGGGCGACGTATCGCTGGATATTATCGATTGCGGGTTGTAGCCGCCGTCGGCCGTCGCTTGCGGCGCCAGGCCGAACGGGTCGTGGCCGGCCGACCACGAGCGGTACACGCTCCCGGTATCGTAGTTGCACATATAGACGCGGTCCGTAGTAATGCTTCCTATCCACAGGTAGTTCCCTCCCGGGGTGCCGCCGTAGGAGAAAGCGAGGCCGCCCGTTCCGGAGCCTTGGGGCGAAACCCAGGACCCGTACACGGAACCGGTCTCGGAATTGATGCGATAAATGCGGTACGGGGCCGCATTACAATATGCCCACATATATGCATTACTATTCGCGCGAGCCAGCGCGAGGGGGTAGTTCGCCGGCGCTCGGAACGAGGCCACGACCTGGCCCAAGTAAGCGAACGCGGGTATCGCCGGTACGGAAAAGGTTAAAACGATCACTACGATTTTTTTCATATTCCAACTCCTCGCGATAAAAACCTGAGCTGTCTACCGGCTGACTTTGACATTAAACCAAGAATATGTCAAGGGAAAACCTCATCCGGCGCCCCCGGGAAAAGCGAAGGCCGGCGCGCAACGTCAAGGCCGGGTGGGATATGCACCTCCCCCGTGCCGACGTCCGGGTCTTAGGTACGCGCCGCAAAAGGTGCCCGCGGCCTAGCGATAGAGCGCTTTAACCCGGCCGAAGGATTCGGGCTCGAGCGCCAAGGTTCCCGGGCAGTGGATGCGGTATATATAGTCGTTGCCGTCGCAACCGACCCACAGGTATTGGCCGTAGTACGCCATCCCGTACGGGTAACCGGCGGGGGCGGCGAACGACGCCATTACGGAACCCGAAGTCCTATACCCGTAAACGGAGCCGGCCGGGCTGGCCAGCCATACAAGCCGGTTGCGGTGGTCCCACGCTATGTCGAAGAAACTCGGGTGCCGTATTCGGAAGGACGACAGGACGCTGCCGTTGTCCATATGGTGACGCCGGCAGTAGGAAGGGTTGTCGTCGGCGGTTAAGATAGCGGTGGTATTCACGCCGCCGTCGCCGGTGCAGTACGGCGCGACGCCGTACGCGTCGCCGCCGGCGCTCCAGGAGCCGTATACGCTTCCCGTTACGGAGTTACATTTGTAAACGCGGTCGTCCTCGTAACAGCCGACCCAAACGTATCCGCCTTCCGAGAAGGCGAGGCCGCGGCAGTACCTGCTGAAGGAAGTCGCCCAGGAACCGTAGATGGAGCCGTTCGCGGGGGATACCCGGTATACGCGCGTAGGGTTGCCGTATATTACTACGTGGAGGCGAGTTCCCGCCCGCGCCATTCCGCGTACCGAAGTACCCGGCGCGCGGAACGAGCCGACGACGTCGCCGAGGGCTGCGAGGGCGTACGTCGTCAAGGCGAGCGCCGCGGCTATCGTTACGGCGGCTATACGCGTTTTCATAACTTGCCGACCTCCTTTCCCGGCCGCGTGCGAAGGCCGGTCCCCGCTTAATATTCTAACAGAATAACGTTTGCGCAGTCAAATTAAATAGCGCTACTGCGCCGGGGGCCCAAGGCGCGGCGCACTCGGTTATGAGGACCCCAAATTTTTTCGTCTTTAGCCGGATGTTTATTCGCTGCCGCGCGGCAATTAAAAAGCCGCCCTTCGGGGCGGCTTCCTAAAGTGCTTGCCCGTTATTGGAACAGGGCTTTGACCTTGCCGACGGATGCCGGCGCTACGCCTATGTTGGGCGGGCAGTGGTACACCCAGATGTACTCGTCGGGCGTACCGCTCGAGGTGCTCACGTAGAGGTAGTGGCCCCAGTAGGCGATGCCGTAGGGGTCCAGCGCGGTGATCGGGACGTCGAAGGATTTTATGATGGAGCCGCGGGTGTTACAACCGTAAATGAACTCGGTACTGTAGTTCCCGTACCAGATCATTTTGTTGCCGTAGTCCCAGGCCAGGTCGTAAGCGTAATCGTATTGACCCGTGCGCCAACTTTCCCTCAGGCTGCCGGTAAGAGAGGAGCGGTACCATGTTCCGGTGTAGTAAGACTGATAGATGTTGGTCCCGCCGGTAGTCCCGTTGTGGTCGACGCATAGGCCGTAGCGGCTGTCCGAGGGCCAGGTCCAGGAGCTGACCAGGCTGCCGGTGGACGCGCGGGCCCGGCCCACGACGCGTTGGGAGTAGTTGTTGAGGTAGAGGTAGCCTAATCCGTCGTAGCTCACGGCGCGGACGTAGTATTGGCCGGAACCGGTACCGAGGGGGTTGGGATACGAGCTCACGTACGCCCCGGTCGTCCTGTTCATTCTGATTATGGGGTACTGCCAGCTTGAGTAGTAGTAGAAAGAGTAGAGGTAGTTGGCGTCGGCGGCCAAGCCGTAGTGATAAGAGGTCCCTATGTTGGGGAACGAAGCCACCAGGTCGCCTAAGTCGGCCGAGGCCGTGCCCGCGAGCAACGCGAGCGCTAACAAAAATAGAATGCCCTTACGCAAATTTATTCACCTCCTTT
>DATKVX010000110.1 GCA_035529855.1 bacterium | reverse complement strand
TTATGGCGCTGAAGCATCTTAAATTCCTCATTTTATTATGTTCGGCTTGCGGCGTGTTCGCGCCCGCCTTGGGCGACGAACCGCCCCCGACGGCGCGGGACGCGGCGATTAATAACGCTTTAGGAAGCGTCACCGCCGACGCCCTCGGCGCGTACATTCAAACCCTACAAAACTATAAGAGCCGGTATTCTTATATGCCGGGGTGCGACGAAGCCCGGGATTACATAATGGGGCTTTTAGCCGGCTTCGGGTATCAGACGCGCGTCCAGGAATTCGAGGGCCCGTACCTTAAGAAGGTCGATTGGGGCGACGGCGATAAGACCGCCTGGGTTTTGACCGCGGGGAGTACCTTGTACAACTCGGAGGACGGCGGCGCGTCGTGGCGGCGGCAAGTCCCGGCCGCGCCCGGCTACGTCTACGACGCCTACTTCGTGGACGCGGCCGTCGGTTACGCGGCGTCGGGGGGGGCCTCGGTCGCGAAGACGCAGGACGGCGGCCGCACGTGGGAGACCGTACACGTCGCGAAGGCGACCTCGGACCCCCTTCGTTCGGTGTTTTTCGTCAACCGCGACGTCGGCTGGGCCGCGGGCGACCGCGGCGTATCGCCGTACATTTACCATACCGTCGACGGCGGCACGAGCTGGTCGGTTCAGGCGTTGCCGCCGTACGGTTGCCCCCACGTCATAGCCTTCGGCGACGTCGAGAAGGGTTGGGCCGTGCCGAACTGGTACGAGGATAACGTCATCCTCCGTACCGAGGACGGCGGCGCGAAATGGGGGATACAGGATTTTCCGGTTCCGCCGGCGGACGTGCGGTCGTTCGTCGCGATTGACGGCGACGTCGCCTGGGCGGCGTACGGCGCCCCACGGCTTATATACACTGACGACGGCGGCCTGAACTGGTCGTACGCGGAAATGGCGTCGGCGGCGGTTTTGACTACCGTCACCTTCGTCGACGCGGCCGTGGGTTACGCCGCCGGCGACGGCGTAATATACAGAACCGACGACTCCGGCCGGACGTGGCTTCCGCTCCCCGACACTCCCGAAATTTTTTGGGGTAATATAAGTTTCGGCGACGCCGACCACGGCCTATTGGTCGACCTCTTCGGCCGCGAGTTGTATATAACCGGCGACGGAGGCCGGACCTTCGAGAGGATTCGCGACCGGTTGGATATGTATTGGGAGAACGTGGTCGCCGAGAGCCGCGGTTCCGTCGCCCCGGACGAGGTCGTCCTCTTGGGGGCGAGCTACGACTCGGCCTCCGACCGGCCCGCGGACGGCGCGCCCGGCGCGGATGCCAACGCTTCGGGCGTGAGCTGCGTCCTCGCCGCGGCCGCGGCCTTCCGCAACGTCGACGTCGGGCGTACGTTGAGGTTCGTCCTCTTCGGCGGCGGGGAGCAGAGCCGTATCGGCAGCCGCGCGTTCGTCGAGGAGGCGTCCGCGAGGGACGATAATATCGTCGCCGCGGTCATATTGGATATGGTCGGGTACGACGAGGACGGCGGCCGGCGCGACGACGTCATCGTGAGGGTGGACGGCCCGTCGATATGGCTCGGCGATTACATAGCCGCGGTCGGCAAGCTCTACGGCGTCGAGTTGTTATTCGATTACCACCTCTACGGCGGCCCGGGCGACCATTGTTCTTTTTGGGAGGCCAATTACGAGTCCATAGGCCTGTTCGAGGGCGGCCCGGGGTACAATTCCAACCCGGCGTACCCCTACTATCACACCGCGGACGATACGGTGGATAAATTGAACGTCGCCCTTGCCGCGCGGGTGGCGAAGGCCGCGGCGGCGACCGCGGGCCACCTCGCGCGCTCCGACTACATCGGCGTGGGGGAAGACTCCTTTTCGGCCGGGACGAAGCCTCGGAAGCGGCCCTGGGCCGTTTTCCCCAACCCGTTCGCCTACGGCTCGAGCTCCGCCGCCGGGATAACGTTCGACGGCGTCTCGGCCCCCGCGAACGTAACGGTTTACGACGTCGCCGGCCGGAAGGTCGCCCGCGCGGAAATCCCCCCGGGGGTCGAACGCTTCGTATGGTGGCCCGGGCGTCGCGACGGCGCGCCGCTCGCGCCGGGGGTTTACGTGTACCGCGTTGCGGGGGAAGGCCAGCGCGAGGTCGGTAAATTAGTCGTCGTAGGCCCGTGACGCCGTTCGGCCGGCCGCGCTCCGCCGCCGCGTTGGGCGGCATTTTTTTGGCTTCTCCGGCGGCCGGGAATACTCCGCCGGAGCGGCCGCAACCCGCGGCTCGCCGCGGCTTTTTTGCTTGCTATTTAGAAAGGGGTCTTTTAGTATGATTTAAGTAGTAATCGGGCGACGGTAAGCGGCGCCCGGAATATACGGAAAACGTTGTAAGGCGGGTCGTAATCTTGGCTTCGGCGGCCGCCGGTTGGCGGTCGTTCGCTAGGGCCGGAAGCAGTCGCCCATGGAAGCTACGGGGATCGTGGCGTTATACCCGGGGACGTTCGACCCGGTGACGTACGGCCACCTCGACATCGCGGAGAGGTGCATACGCATATTCGACCGCCTGATTATGGCGGTGGCGGCCAATCCTACGAAAGAACCCTTGTTCGACGTAGGCGAGCGGCTCGAGATGTTGCGCGCCGTCACGGCCGGCCTGGCGCGGGTCGAGGTGGACGGCTTCGAGGGTTTGACGGTGGAATATGCGCGAAGGCGGGGCGCGCAGGTGATAGTGCGGGGTTTGCGCGCCGTATCGGATTTCGAGGAGGAGTTCAAGATGGCGTCCGCCAACCGCAAGCTCGCCGACGAAATCGACACCGTGCTTATGCTGCCGTCGGAGAAATATTTCTATCTGGATTCCAGCCTGGTCAGAGAGATCGCGCGCCTGGGCGGGCCGGTGGATTGTTTCGTGCCGCCCGACGTGGAAACCCGTTTGCGCGAGAAGTTGGCGGCGCGGACGTATTGATATGACGGAGAGAGATTTCCCGGAAGAGGGCGGTTTCCACACCATCGTCGTGAGTACGGACGGCACGCCGTTCGCGACGCGCGCCGTGGAAACGGCGTTCGGCCTGGCGAAAAGGGATAGGGCCAAAATAATCGTAATCTCGGTCATAGATACGTCGGTGCTGGCGGATTTCGTGGGCCAGTCGCCGCGGCAACGGGGCAAGGTGGAACGTGAGCTCGAGATCAACGCCGAGGAGGCGTTGGCCCGGGTGGGTAAGCTGGCCGCCCGGGAGGGCGTGGACGCGGAGATAATCGTTAAGAGAGGTCGTCCCCACATCGAGATCGTTACGGTGGCGAGCCAGGCGGAGGCCGACCTCATCGTGATGGGCAAGAGGAGCGGGTATCGGACGGGGCGTAATCCGGTCGGGAGCGTTACGCGGCGCGTAGCCGAAGACGCCGACTGCGCCGTCCTCATGGTACCCTGAGCTGCGCGGGGCGTAACTAGTTTGGGCTTGACACCTTACGGAGCCGCTGGTAAACTTCCGGAAGTAACGGGTTAAAGAAACCGGGAGCGAAATATGAGAAGAGCGTTTACCTTCATTACGGTAATAGTTTTGGCGGCGGCGTGCGCGGCGACGCTGTCGTGCCGGCGAAGTAAAGACGTCTCGGAGATGGAACCGAACGTCGTGCTGCTCGGGCCGACGTTCGACCCGGCGCGGGCGCCGAAGCAGTTCGAACCGCTCGCGGCCTACCTCCAGGAGAAAGTAGGGCAACCGTTCGAGTTCCGGCCCACGAAGTCGCGCGAGGAGTTCTCGACGCTGGTCAAGGATGGGAAGGCCGCCTTCGTCTTCGCGAATCCCTTGGACTACTTCGAGGTCGCCGATGCGTGTATCGTCCTCGTAAAGCCTAATTATCCCGGCAAGGGGTCTATGGTCCAAGGGTCTATCATCGTTAGAGAGGGTGAAGCGGTGAAGATCCGCGAGGTCACGGAGTTAAAAGGTAGCTCGATTATGATCGTGTCGGAGAGCTCGCTCGACGGCTACCTGTCGCAGAAGATGTTCTTCGACCGCAGCGGCCTCGACCTCGACCTCGATTTCGACCTCCGCGAGTCGCCCGACGGGAGGCCGGAAAACGTTATCGCCGCGGTGGCGGCGGGGGAAGTGGAATACGGCTGCGTGCCGGCCGAATTTTTCCCCGGCCGCAAACCGGTTAAGGGTGCCGAGGTGTTGACGTACTCCGAAAAGGTCCCGGTGGAAGTTTTCGCCTTCGTCGAGATGGGCGGCGACAAGATGTTGGGCGGTAAGGTGCGGGACGTTTTGAAGGCCATCCCGAAGGACGACCCGGTATTGAAACTGCTGGGAATAGATAGCTTCATTCTGGCTGCGCCGGCGGAGTACGGCATGGTGATCAATTTCCTGACGCAGGATAAAATAGAAAAGGCTCAGCGTTTATCCGAGGCGCCGGCGAAGGCCGGTACGTCTTAAGACCGCTTGAATTGCGAGCGTTCCACGAATTAGGCCGGCGGTTAAGCAAGAAAGTATTGTATCCGCCGGCCCGTTTAATGGGCCGGCTCGGCGTCAGCCCCACCTTTTTCACGCTGTTCGGTTTGGCGTTAGCCGTGGGGGCGGGGGTGGCGTTCGCGTTTGGACGGCTGCGCACCGGTGCGGTGCTCGTGCTGGCCGCGGGCTTCGCCGACATGGTCGACGGCGCCGTGGCCCGGGCAACCGGACGCGGTAGCCCGTTCGGGGCGTTCATGGATTCGGTTGTAGACCGGTACAGCGAGGCCGCGTACTTCACGGGGCTGGTTTATTTTTACGCCGCAGGCCGGGATAAAATGATGGCGGTTCTCGTGGTCCTGGTCTTGACCGGTTCGGTCTTCGTATCGTACGCCAAGGCCCGAGCCGAGAGTTTGATAGACGAGTGTAAAGTCGGCATCATGGAGCGGCCCGAGAGGGTGGTTCTCCTCGCGCTGGGTTACCTCGTGGGAGGATACGGCGCTTTAGTGGCGCTCTTGCTTTTGGCGGCGTTGACGCATTTCACGGCGATCCAAAGGATATTATACACGCGGGCGAGGCTCGCTTCGTCGGCCCGAGGTCGCTAGCGCGTTGGGCGGCGCGTTGTCCTACGTAATCGGGAAAGGCGATGGTTCGTAAACGGGACCCTAACGCCGCGGCGCTGGGTTTTTTACGTTTGATAAGGCCCGCGGATTGGGGCGTAGCTTTCGCCGGGGCCGGCCTGGGCGCGCGCCTCGCCGGCGGCGCCTTCCGCCCCCACGTAGCGCTGGGGGCGGCCGCGGTCGCGACGGTCATAGCGGGGGCTTTCGTCAACGGCGATTGGTTTCACCGCCGTACCCGCGTACTGGCGAGCCCCGGCAACCCCATCGCGCGGGGCCTCGTCCGGCCGGGCGAGGCCAAGTGGTTGGGCTTCATATTGCTCGCGGCCGGTTTGGCAGCGGCCGCTTACCTCGGCCTGCGAACCTTCGCCGCCACGTTCCTAACGGCGGCGATTGTATTATTGTTCAATTATTTCTTCGATAAAACTTACTTCGCGCGCAACGTCGTCGCCGCGAGCGTGGTGGCGCTGCCGGTGTTCTGCGGTTGGTTCGGCTTCGGCGGCGCCGCGGACCTGCCCGTGGTAGCGGCGGCCGTGGGCGGATTGATCGCGCTGTCGGCGAGCGTATTCCGAGACGTCGAGAACCACGACGGCGACGAGATGGTCGGCAGGAGGACCATAGCCGCCGCGGGCGGGAGGCCGCCGGTGTGGGTGGCGGGCGCGTTCGCGCTGGCCGCGACGGCGATCGCGATCGTCCCGTATTGGGTCGGCGAATACTCCTGCCGGTACCTGACGCTGACGGCGGCCGTGGGCGGCCTTATGATATTTTATACGATATTGAACCTGAGGCGTCCCGAACCGGACCCGCTGTTGGCGGGTTCTACGGCGCGGATGTTCAAGTTTTTAATTTTCGTGTTCTTCGCGGGTACGTACTGGGAGCTGCTTTTATAGGGCTATGGCTTCGTACGCGGAAGAGGCGCTCGGGCGGGAGTACGACGTAGTCGTCGTGGGCGGCGGCCCGGCGGGCTCCGCGGCGGCGCTGTCGTTGGCGCGCGACGGCGTGAGTACCCTCGTGCTCGAGCGCAAGCGAGAGGTAGGGCAACCGGTGCGCTGCGGCGAGGGCGTCCCCCGGCGGAAGTTCGAGTCGCTGCTCGAGCCGGACGAGAAGTGGGTGAGCGCCGTCGTCAACGGCGGCGTGGGCCATTCGCCCTCCGGCATCACCGTTCGGCGGGATTATCCCAACGTGGGGTACGTACTGGACCGGGAGGTGTTCGAGCGCGGCCTCTTCGCCCGGGCCGCGGAGGCCGGCGCGACGACGCTGCTCGGCGTGGAAGGCCGCGACGTCCGGATTGCCGGCGGCGGCGTAGAGGTCGACGTAGTGTGCGACGGCCGGTTGCGGCGGACCGTTTCGTGCCGCGCGCTGGTGGGCGCGGACGGCGTCGAGTCCGTCGTGGGCCGGGCGGCGGGCCTCGCGACCGCGATATCGCCGGGCGACGTGGACGTGTGCGCGGAGTATATATTGGCCGGCGCCCGCGAGGAATTCCCCGACTACATCCACTTCTTTCTGGGGCGATGTTTCGCTCCCGGCGGCTACGCCTGGGTATTCCCGAAGGGCGACGGCCTGCACACCGTGGGGGTGGGCATTACTCCCCCGGAGGCCGGGGGCCGCGGCCCCTTCCACTACCTGGACGCGTTCGTCGCCGAGCGTTTCCCCGGCGCCAAGGTGGTCGCCGTGCGGTCGGGCGCGGTGCCGGCCTGCAAGCCCCTGCCGAAGATAAGAAACGACCGCGTCGTGCTCGTGGGCGACGCGGCGCGGCAATCGGACCCGTTCTCGGGAGAGGGGATCTGCCAGGCGTTGATGGCGGGGCAGTTCGCGGCGCGCGCCATTTACCGGGGTTTGGGGAACGGCAACCTCGCGCGGGAGCTGGAGGGTTACCAGGAAGAATGGATGGATACGTACGGCCGGCGGTACAAGCAGCATTACAAAGTCCGCCGCGTAATTTTGGCGATGGAGGACCGCGAGATCGACGATACGGTGGAGATATTGCGCGACAAGCTGGAAGTGAGCAAGATCCAGTCGTCCGAAATATTCGCCACCTTCTTGAAGGCTTTGCTGAAGAATCCCAAGCTCGTGCTGCGCTTGCGGCACCTCTTGAGCTGAGGGCGTAACGTATGGACGGTCCGAACGATTACGACGCGTTAGCGGCCCTGGAGGAACTGGACGGCCGCAAAAAAGAGCTCGAGGCGCTCGCGGCGTCGTTGCCGGCCGAGGTCGAGGAGCGGGAGAAAGACCTGGCCGCCCGGCGGGAGGAATTCGAAAAACTACGGAGCAAATTCGAGAACGCGCAGCGTGAGCGGCGACGCCTCGAGGCGGCGGTAGACGATAAGACGCAACTCTTGGGAAAGTACCGGACGCAGTTGGATTCGGTCAAGACGAACAAAGAGTACCAGAGCCTGCAGCACGAGATCTCCGTAACCAGGGAAAATATTTCGCGCACGGAGGACAAGCTGCTCGAAATTTTGGAAGAAATCGAGAGGGCCCAAGGCCGGGTCGACGAGGAGAACCGGGCGCTGGACCAACTCGCGGCCGACGTCGCCTCCGCCAACGAGGGGGCGAAAGCGCGGCTGAGGGACGTGGAGGTCCAGCTGCTCGAGGTGGAGGAGAAGCGTAAGCGACTGTTGCCGAGCCTGTCGCAGGCCGTCCGCGCGGAGTACAAACGCCTGTTCGAACGCTACGACGGGAACGCCTTCGCCGCCGCGGCGGGGGGCGTGTGCCGGGGCTGTTTCGTGAACGTGCCGGCCCAAGTCGTGGCCGAGCTGCGCGCCGGCGGCAAGTTGTACCGGTGCGAGTCCTGCGGTCGCTTCATCATCAACGTCGTCGACGATTGACGGCCGGGGTGGGCCACGGTGAAAATACTTTTCTTAAATCCCCCCTTCCTGCCCAAATTCTCGCGCGAACAGCGGAGCCCCGCGGTAACCAAGAGCGGGACCATATATTATCCGATGTGGCTGTCGTACGCCGCCGGCGCCGCGGCTTCCGCCGGCCACGACGTCGACCTCCTCGACGCGCCCGCGGATGAGCGCTGGACGCTCGAGCGCGTCGGGGACGCCGTCGCCGCGGGGTCGCCCGAGCTGGCCGTCGTAGGTACCAGCACCCCCAGCATCGCCAGCGACGCCGGCGCGGCCCGCGCGCTTAAGGACCGGCGGCCGGAGCTGACGGTCGTGTTGGTCGGGCCGCACGTATCCGCCCTTCCCGAGGAGACGTTGAACGAATACCCCTGGCTCGACGGCGTGTTGCGCGGCGAGTACGAGCGGACCGTTCTGGAGTTGGCCGACGTCCTGGCCGGGGGAGGCAAACCGGCGACCGTCCCCGGCGTAACGTGGCGGCGCGACGGCGACGTCGTCGCGGGCCCGGGCCGCGTCCCGGACGACCCCGACCGGTGGCCTTTCGTCGCCGAGACGTACGCCCGCTTCCTCGACGTGCGCAACTATTTCTACGCCCACAGCCTTTACCCCATCGTAACCATTCTCTCGGCGCGGGGGTGCCCCAACCGCTGCATCTACTGCGTTTACCCGCAGACCTTCTCCGGCCACCTCTATCGGCCTCGGGCCATATCGGCCGTGGTGGAGGAGCTGCGCTTTATCCGCCGAACGTGGCCCGACGTCCGCGAGGTCATGTTCGAGGACGACACGTTCTCCGTCGACCACGAGCGCACGAAGCGACTGTGCGAGGCGATAGCCGCGGCGGGCCTGAAGCTCAAGTGGAGCGCTAATGCCCGCTGCGACCTCGACCTCGAGACGCTGAAGCTTATGAAGCGCGCCGGCTGTCGCTTGTTGTGCGTGGGGGTGGAGAGCGGCAGCGACGAGATCCTGGGCGGTATGAAGAAGAGCATCGACCGGGCGCGCATCGAGCGGTTCTTCGCCGACGCCGCTTCAGCCGGAGTGATGGTACACGGCTGCCTTATGGTGGGCAACCCGGGCGAGACGCGCGAGACGATGGAGGCGACGCTGGCCTTCGCCAAAAAGCTCAAGCCGGATACGGCGCAGTTCTTCCCGGTGATGGCCTATCCCGGGACCGCGCTCTACCGCTGGGCCGAAAAGCACGGCTACCTCAGCGCGAGCTGCTTCGCCGATTGGCTTACGCCCGAGGGCCAGCACAACTGCGTCGTCGACCGGCCCGGCCTCCCGGCGGCGGAGCTGGTCGCGTTCTGCGACCGCGCCCGGCGCGAATTCTATCTGTCGCCGGGTTACCTCGCGCGCAAACTCGTCCAGGTTCTGACCAGGCCGGCCGAGTTGAAGCGGACGTGGCGCTCGGGCCGGCGTTTTATACGGCATCTCGTACGGGGGACGCGTTAAGCTATGACCCGGCCGGCGGAGAAGTACCGCTACCAGGAGGTCCTGTGGGGCAAGGAGGGGCAGGCGCGCGTGCGCGCGGGCCGGGTGGGCGTCTTCGGCGTCGGCGGCACGGGCGCGGCCCACGCTCAAATACTCGCGCGCGCGGGCGTCGGCTACCTTCGGCTGGTCGACCGCGACGTCGTCGAGGTGCTGGACCTGCATCGAACCCAGCTCTACGACGAGCGCGACGCGGCGGAGCTCGTACCCAAAGCCGAGGCGGCCGCCCGCCGCATCGCCGAGATCAACGGCGACGTCCGCGCCGAGGCCGAGGTCGCGTTCGCCAACGCGGATAACATATCCGGCCTCGCCGACGGCCTGGACGTCCTGGTGGACGGCTCCGACAATTTCCGGTTGCGTTTTTTGCTCAACGACGTCGCCGTGAAGGCCGGCGTGCCGCTGGTCTACCAGGGCGCCGAGGCGGGCCGCGGCGCCGTTATGGCGGTCGTCCCGGCGGTGGGGCCGTGCCTGCGTTGCGTTCTGGAGCCGCCCGCGGCGCCCGACGACGCCGGCTCGTGCACCCGGGTGGGCGTATCGCCGGCGGTCGTCGCCGCGACCGCGGCCTTGGGCGCGGGGTTGACGTTTGCCCTCCTGCGGGGGGAGGGCGCGGCCGTGGCGGGACGGTTGAGCCGCGTCGCCGAGCCGGGCTACGTTACCACCGTCGACGTTACGCGCGCCGACGACTGCCCGGTCTGTCGCCGACGGGAGTTTGAGTTCCTCGGTCGGGCCGCCGCCGGATACGTGAGCCGGTGCTGCGGCGGCGAAGCGTTCGAGGTCTTCGGGGGCGGCCCCGCGCCCGATTTAGGGGAAGTCGCCGAGCGCTTGTCCCGCGGTAGCGTGGTCAAGAAGAGGGACGACCTTCTCTGGGTAGCGGACGCCGGGTTCTCGGCCGTGGTTTTCCGCGACGGCCGCGCGCTCATATACGGCGCGCGCGACGCCGCGCAAGCGCAAGCGATTTACGAGGGGTTAATGAAAATGGAGTGAGCTTTCGGCGGTCCGACGGCGCAACGTCAAAGGCCGGCGCGTAGAACGCCGGCCTTGTAGTTGCGAACCAAGCGCGCTATCCTTCCTTGTGGACGATGAACGACGGCCCGCGCTCGAGGCTCGTTCCCATTACGCCCCACACGTCGCGTGGCGCGGCGATGCTCAAGGCGCGGACGATGCCGAGGTCGCTCGCCGGTACGTACCCCAACACGTTTACGGTATCCCCGACGACTTCGAAAGCCGCGTTCGGCCCCGCGAAGAAGAAATATTCGGGCGGCCGGAAGTCACACGCCGTAAGGAGGCGCCGTTGGTCGGTCGCATATATCCTTTTGTACGTCGGTTGCTCGCCGGGCTCGCGCCGGTAAATGTTGGTGCGTTCCGTTACCGGCGGGATGTTCACGCTGTCGGCATAGACGCCCGAGCCGTCGGCTTTGAAGTAGAAGGCGGTTACGTCGTAGAGGGGGTACGGCTCGAGTATCCAACCGGGCAATAGACTGTTCCAGCAATAGCAGTAGCCGGTGGCGTAGGAGACCGCCCAACCGGTTTCGGCGTTGGGGAAAACCCAGTCGTCCACTTCGCCGCCCACGGCCACCGGGTATTGCATCCACCAGTTGCCGTCGAAACGGAAAGCGTTGAAGCCGTCCGAAACCCAGACGTCGTTGTCGGCTACCGCAGCCAACAACTTCATGCGCCCGCCGTTCAAGCCTTCGGTGGGGATTTCGACCCACGTTTCGCCGTCGTAGTGGAGGACTACCGGGCCCGTCGCCGTTTCGCTTTCCCGGTTGCCGAGGGCCCAGCCGTTTTTTTCTCCGCGGAAGTCGATGGCAACCAGCTTGGCTCCCATGTCGCCCGCCAGGAATAGCGCGACATCCCATCTCTTGCCGTCGTAGCGGAGGATAAGGCCGTCGTACGTTCCGGTCGAGGCGTTGAACCGGTGGCCGCATGCCCAACCCGATTCCTCGCCGAGCATCTCTATGTCCGTGAGCACGATATCCGGCGACGACCACGCGATGTCCCAGTAACGGATGTCGCGTACCCCCACCGGACCTTCGTCATCGCCGCAGGCCAAAATCACCGTGGCCACGATTGCCGTTATCGAGACTATCCTCTTCATAATATCTCCTTTATCGCTGAAAGCCCCCGTCGCGCCCTAAAAGTACCGCGTTACCGTAAAACGGTGGCTGGCCGGTTTTACGACGTCCTCGAAGGGCACGAACAGCGATAGGTTGTTTACGGTAATTTGGCTGCCTCTGTAATCGTAATTTATCAACCAATCGTCGTCGAATTTGTACGTCACGCCGCCGAAGAAGACGTTGCGGGGGTAAGCGAAGAGGTTTTGTTCCCAGCCTATTTTGCCCGCCAGGTCGTCGATGACCCAACGTTCGACGCCGAGCCGCGTGAAGGTATGGTAGGCCGCGAGCTCGAGCTCGTCGACCTCCGCGGTCTCGTCGTCGTAGACGTCGGCCGACAGCGTCAAGCGGTCGTAGCCGTAGTCGAAAGCCAGCGTCGTTTTTTCGTCCGGGTAGAAGGCGAGGCCGCCGCCGAACTTGTAGTGCCGTTCGTCGGCGTTCGCCATACGGTAGTCTTCGGCCGTGCGTTCGCCGAACGGGCCGACGAGGTCCCACCGTTCGCCCCGTCGGTCGAGCTTTATCCCGGGGATAAACTGCAGCTCGAGCGAGCCGCCCACGCGTAGGTTGTCCAACAGCTTGTACCGGCCGGCGCCCCCTACGGTTACGCCCACCCCTTTGAGCTCGATGTCGCCGCTGGCTCCTTCGTCCGCGACGCCCGCCGGGTCTTCTTCTACGCTCTCGTCGCGCCAATTCAGCGTGCTGCGTAGTACCCGCACGCCGAAGGTGCCGCCGACGTCGAACTCGTCGCCCGGCCTGAGCGCGTAGCCCGCTGTGACGCGGTACTCCTTAAGCTCCCGCCGGCCCCATAGTTTTTCGATGAGATGCGTTCCCTCTTCGCCGGGCGCCGGTAAGTATTCGAAGTCGTAGTCGCCCTCCAGCCTCTCGGGCATAAACGAGAACGAGACGCCGGCTACGTGGGGCTCGAGCGTCGCGGCGGCCACGGCCGTGATGCCGTACCGCTGGCTCGCGAGGTCGACGTCTACCCACCCGTCGTCGGTGGTGAAGAACGGCTCGAGCGTGGTGCCGGCGCCGTTGTATCCCAGCGACGCCGCGTCGCGGTTGAACTCGAGCGAGCCGCCCGCCACCCACGGCCCGAAGCGATACGCGCCCAGCGCCATACCGCCCAGGCCCGCGGTGTACGATACGTCCAGGCCGGCCTTGTCTTCGGGTTCCGTCGGCCCGGGCTTGGCCTTGCCCTTGTTCTTCGAGTACGTGAAGCCGCCGAAGCTCAGGTCGCCGCCGAGGTCGCCGGTTATGAACGTCTGGTCGAAGAGGATGAAGTCGGCGGGGTTGGAAAGGTACGCGCGGTATTTATTCTGTTCGGCGTAGAACTCGAGGCGGGTGCCGCCGTCGAAGGCCGGGTAGTCCTTGACCTTGGCCGGCGGGGCGGGCGTGGGGGTGGTGGCCGGCGCGGGTGCCGTCGTCGCGGGGGGCTCTTGCGCGAAGGCCGCGAGCACGGCGCCGAAAAAGACGATAATACTCATTACCGAGCGCATCCTCACCTCACAGGTACGGCCGCTCGGGCGCGGTTTAAACTATGGGCCCACCAGGATTCGAACCTGGGACCGACCGGTTATGAGCCGGTGGCTCTATCCAACTGAGCTATGGGCCCGTTTCCCTGCATAACAGTATAGAGACGGAATATTAGTTTGTCAAGCTTTTTTAATAAATAACTAACGTCACGCGCCGTAACCCCGCTAATAAGCAACAGTTAGCGGTCTTTATACTCGCGGGGTGTTTCGCGAAAAAGCGGCCCTCGCGGGCCGCTTTTATTCCAGTTTTGAGCGACCGGTCAGAAGTAGTAGTCGATGCCGAATAGCAGCTCTATTAACTGGGTCCGGTGCTCGGACCGGACGAAATCGTGTACAGTTAATTGGTCGTAGTAAACGACCGGCTCGTCGAAGAGGACCGTGTAACGGGGCCCGGCCTCCACCGCCAGGCCGTCGACGAGGAAGTACCGCGCGCCGCCCTCGACGTATAGGCCGCCGTACCAATCGATTGCGGTACGGCCACGAGCTTCCGCGGACTCCCGGGCGATGGCTCCGCCACCGCCGGCGTACGGCAGGAAGGGGCCGAGACGGAAGCCGTAGTCCGCGCCGAAGGTCGTAATATACGTCGGTAGTGAAAGGACGTATTTTATTTCCGGGAATGTGATCGGCTCTTCGCGGTAGATAAGGTTGTTGTAACCGAAGCCGACGGCGACGTTAAGGCCCTCGTAGACGCCAAAGGATACGCGGCCTTTGAAGCCGCCCGTGCTGAACTCCTTTCCGCTGTATTCGTCCATTTCGGTTGCGCCGCCGAAGACTCTACCAGGTGCGTAGAAGGCGCCGACGCCTACGTCCAACGCGGATGCCGCCGCGGCTAAGGTAACCACGGCCCATACTGCGATACCGGTTATTTTCCCCATCTCGTAACCTCCCGATAATTTTGTGGCCTACGGCCTATTACCCGGTAAATTTTACCTGCGCCCGGCCGTTTTGTCAATTCTTTTGTCTTTATGATTGTTCGTACCCGGCGCGCGTCCGTTGTTGCACGTCGTTCGCCTAAAACCGCCTTGTGGTTTTTATTATTGGGGCGGCGAATTTTGCCGCGTCAAACGAGCTTAGGCCAATACCGCGGCCCGGCGCGAAAAGGCTTCGGCGATGAAAAGCGGCCCTCGCGGGCCGCCTTAGTTCCGGTACAGGGATTGCAGCTTAGAAGTAGTAGTTAAAACCTATCAGCAGCTCGATTAACTGGCTCCGGTGCTCGGACCGGACGAAACCGGGTAAATTTAAGTCGTCGTATAGCACCGGCTCGTCGAATAGGACCGTGTAACGCGGCGCGGCCTCCAGCGCCAAGCTGTTTGTTAGGAAGTAACGCGCGCCGCCCTCGACGTACAGGCCGCCGTACCAATCTACCGTTTCGTGGAAACTGCCTTCGGCATGTTCGCGCGCGAGCGCCGCGCCACCGCCGGCGTACGGCCGAAAGGGGCCAAGAGGGAACGCGTAGTCGCCGCCGACCGTCAAGATGAACATGGGTATGGATTCTACGGCTTCTTGTTCTTCGAGCCAGAGGAGGTCTTCGCGGTAGATGAGGTTGTTGTAACCCAAACCGAATCCTACGCTAAAGCCTTCGTAAATACCTACCGTGGCGCGCCCCTTGAAGCCGTGCATGCTGAATTCCTTATTGCTGTATTCTCTCGTTTCGTCTACGTAGCCGACTACCCGAGCCGGCGCGTAGAAGGCGCCGACGCCCACCTCCAGCGCCGACGCCGCGGCGACGGCCGCCACCGCCCATACCGTCGCGAAAGTTATTTTACGCATCTTTTAACCTCCTCTTGCAATTACCCGGTTTGGTTTTTAACGGCCGAAGTTTTCCCTAACTAATATTACTATATCGCCCTTCTTAGTCAACCTTTTTTTACGTTATTACGATTTCCCAGGCGAGACTTATTTAGCTGAAAAGGGGAGCTTTATTATCGTTAAAATCGGTCATAGGCGACTTTACGAATAATATTAATACACGAATTATTACCTTTTTCATCGGGTTTTGACAAAAGATTTTTATTGCAATATCGGACCGTGCCGTTATAGAATAGCCGTGGAATATTACGCGGTTCGGGTTGAATAAAAGGAGGAGTGAAAATGAGGAGGTTCTTAAGAATACCGGCGTTGCTCGTGGTAGGCGCGACTTTAGCGGCCCCGCCGGCAAGCGCCTCGGGTAAAGCCGTGACTATTGGCACGCGCGTAGCCGGCAATAGTATACCCTGGATGGGCGGCGCGGCCGCCATGAGGTTCCAGTGCCTGTGGTTCCAACGCGACATCAACTACGCCGGTTACGTCAACGTCGTCGAGTTCGCTTATCAGTCGGGCAGGCCCCCGGCCGCTTTCAATAACGTACGCGTTTGGTTTTGCCATACGACGAAGACCAAGCTCGAGGCCACGTTCGACAATAACTACGCCGGCAAAACGCCCGCGCAGGTCATGGATAAGTTAACCCTTACGCTCAGCGGTACGGGTTGGTACGATATAGGCATCGACCCCAACAAGTTCGACTACAATAACCGAGACAACTTGCTTATGGAAATCCGCTGGCGTGGTAGTAGCAGTACGCCTATCTACTGCTGGCGTTCCGAAGGTACGGCGGCGCGCGTTTATGCTAAAAGCCATACCGCGAATACTGGTACGGTAGAAGATAAAACCCAGTACATCCGCCTCCACATCGGGACGATGGTGGGCCTCGAGGCTACGAGCCTCGGGCGCGTCAGGGCTCTCTATAGATAGTTACTAGATTTCGTCATACGACGCTTGCTAAGGCCGCTTTTTTTGAAGGGCGCGTAGCTTCCTTTATACTGCGACCGCTTTGATGCCGCTAAGGCGTTTATATAATTTTTTAAAGCCGAAGTTTATGTATTCGACGTGTGTTTCTAACGTATATTTTTTTCGCCGAGGGGAATCCGGGTGATATAGAATTAAAGCCCATTACGTTAGAGTTTCTCGTTTTGAAAAATGAGGAGGATTTAAAATGAAGAATTTATTAACCTTATTCGCGGGAGTTGTAAGCGTCGCTACGTTGGTGCCTTCCGCCGGGCTCGCTACCGGCAAAGTCGTAACTATCGGTGCGGAAATTATCGGCCATAGCGTCCCGTGGAGGGGTATGCGGTACGACGGGATGAGGTTCCAGTGTCTGTGGTTCCAGCGCGACATTAATTACGCCGGATATATCAACCGAGTCGATTTCAAATATAGTTCCGGCAGTACCAGCGGCGCGTTTAACAACTGCCGCGTCTGGCTGTGCCATACGACGAAGACCAGCCTCGAGGCGACTTTCGACAACAACTACGCGGGAAAAACGCCGGTACAAGTCTTGGATACGTTGAGCCTGGAACTAAGGGGTACGGAATGGATCGACGTCGGCATCTCCCCCGGTAAGTTCAACTACGACAACCGCGACAACTTGCTGATGGAGATACGTTGGCGCGGCGACAGCGGCAATAACATCTATTGCAAAATTTATAACGCCACGGGCGGGCGTTGCTACGAGTTCAACGATGAGGCCGGCTCCGGTACGGTGTACGACCAGGGCCAATACATCCGCCTCCACATCGGGACCATGGCCGCCCTCGAGCCGACGAGCCTGGGGCGCGTCAGGGCGCTTTACAGGTAGTTACTAGTTTTCGTTATACGACGCTTGCTAAGGCCGGTTTTTCGAAGGGCGCGTACCTCCTTTATACTGCGGCCGCTTTCCCGCCACTAAGCGGCTACCGCGTTTATGTAATTTTTTAAACGGCGAAGTTTATGTTTCCGACGCGCGTTTCTAGCGTAGATTTTTTTCCCCGAGGGGAATCCCGGTGATATAGAATTAAAGCCCATTACGTCAGAGTTTCTCGTTATAAAAAATAAGGAGGATTTAAAATGAAGAAGTTATTAACCTTATTCGCGGGGGTTGTAAGCGCCGCGACGTTGGCGCCTTCCGCCGGGCTCGCGACCGGCAAAGTCGTAACTATCGGTGCGGAAATTACGGGCCATAGCGTCCCCTGGAGGGGTACGGGGTCCGAGTTGAGGTTCCAGTGTCTGTGGTTACAGCGCGACATTAATTACGCCGGATATATTAACCGAGTCGATTTCAAATATAGTTCCGGCAGTACCAGCGGCGCGTTTAACAACTGCCGCGTCTGGCTGTGCCATACGACGAAGGGGGCCCTCGAGGCGACTTTCGACAACAACTACGCGGGAAAAACGCCGGTACAAGTCTTGGATACGGTGAGCCTGGAACTAAGGGGTACGGAATGGATCGACGTCGGCATCTCCCCCGGCAAGTTCAACTACGACAACCGCGACAACTTGCTGATGGAGATAAGGTGGCGCGGCGACAGCGGCCATGATATATATTGCAAAATTTATAACGCCGCCGGGGGCCGTTGCTACGCGTTCAGAGATGACGCCGCTACCGGGACGGTGTATGCCGAGGGTCAGTACATACGCCTCCACATAAACACTATGGCCGGCCTCGAGCCGACGAGCCTGGGCCGCGTCAGAGCTTTGTACAGGTAGGTACTCCCAACCGTTCAGATAGACGCCCTCGCCACGGGGGCGTTTTTTATTTCGGTATATGTTAGAATAAAAAAGTGGCCGAGGTTGCCGATATGGCCGCCGGCGCCGCCGCCGCCGTGAAATAGCTTGGTTTCTTCTCGTCGGTCGAACATCGGAAATGGCGGCCTTGAGGAGGTTCGCTTGATACCCGAAAACGAGTTTGCGCCGCAGGAGCTGGCCGGCGAGGCGGGCGCGTTGTGGCTCGATAGCGTGCCGGCCTTCGACGGCGTAAAGGCCGCGTTCGCGACCAAAGAAACGCTGCGGCAGGGCGCCGCGGCGTCGTTCGAAGGGAAGCCGCTCGACGGGGACGGCCGCATAAACGAGGAGTACGTCGCGCGGTTGTGCGCCACGTTGGGGTTTCCGTACGGCCGCCTGGCTACGTGCCGCCAGGTGCACGGGACCGAGATATGCCGCGTTGCCGTCGCGGAGCGGCGGTGGTGCGGCGAGTGCGACGGCCTCGCGACGGACGTCGTTAATGCGCCGCTCGCGGTGTTCACGGCCGACTGCGTGCCGATAGTGATGTGGGCCGCGCGGCCGGGGGCGCTGGCGGTCTTGCACGCCGGCTGGCGGGGGACGTTGGCCAAAATAGTCGGCGCGGGGGTCTCGCGCCTCGAAAAGTTTTGGGCGGCTCGAGCCGAAGAGGTCGCCGTCTTCCTGGGCCCCGCCGTCGGCCCCTGCTGCTACGACGTCGGCGACGACGTCGCCCGGGCGGCGGAAGCGGCGTTCGGCAAACGCGCCGGCCAGGTTTTATTAGAGGAAGGCGGGAAGCGCCGGCTGGACCTCCACCGCGCCAACGAGCTCGCGGCGCAGGAGGCGGGCGTCCTCCCGGAGAACGTCTACCGCGTCGCGACGTGCACCTTTTGCGAAGAGGAGTTGCTCGAGTCGCGGCGGCGCGACGGTAACGCCGCGGGGCGCCTGATGGCCATAGCCGCGCTCGCGGCGACGGAGGCCGAGGACCGGGGGAATGGCGTCTAAGGGAAGATTGGTCGCCGCGGCGGCCGTCGCCGGCGTGGTATTCGGCGTCCTCACTTTCCGGGTCGCGGACCTCCAGCTCGCGTCCGGCGACGACTTCTACGCGCTCAGCCAGCAGAACCGCTTGCGCCGCATCCCGGTACGCGCGCCGCGCGGCCGCGTCTACGACCGGAACGGCGACATCCTCGCCGGCAATAAACCATCGTACGCGCTGCTGTGGATGTTGCCCTCGGCGGAGGCGGTGCCGGCGGCCGCGCTCGAGCGTTCGGCTTCGTATCTCGCGACGACGCCGGCGGCCCTCGCCGCCACCATCGAGGAGAACCGCGAGTTCCCGTACGAGCCCGCCGAGGTCTCGAGCGGCCTGACATCCGGGGAGCTCTTCGCTTTCGAGGAGGTGCGGGCCCGCTACCCGGAGATGACGGTCGTCTCGCGGCCGCGGCGCTACTATCCCCACGGCTCGCTGGCCTGCCACCTGCTGGGGTACGTGGGGGAAATAGGCCCCGAGCGGCTGGCGGCGCTGAAGGCTCACGGGTACGGCCTGGGGGATACCGTCGGCCTGGCGGGAATGGAGTACTCGTACGAGGAGTATTTGCGCGGCCGCGACGGCTTCGAGGCGGTCGCGGTTAATGCCCTCGAGAAGAAGTTGGGGTTGGAGTACGCGGAAGAGACGGCGCCGCCGCGCGCCGGATACGATTTACACACGACGATTGACCTGGGCCTGCAGCGGCTCATCGAGGGGCTGCTCGCCGGGCGGCGCGGCGCCATAATAGTGATGAACCCCGAGAACGGCGACGTGTGGGCGCTCGCCTCCTCGCCCGCGGTCGACCCCAACGATTTCGCCGGCGGCCTGTCGGCGGCCAGGTGGGCGGCGTACGCCACCGCCCCCGACCATCCCCTGCTCAACCGCGCCATCCAGTGCTCATATCCCCCCGGGTCGACGTTCAAACTGGTTACCGCCAGCGCGGCGTTGGAGGAGGGGCTCGTCCGCATCGACGAGAAGATGCCGCTGCCGTGCGGCGGCGTCTTCCGCTATGGCCGGTGGCTCTTCCACTGTTGGAAGCCTTCCGGCCACGGCCCGCTCGACATCGCCGGCGGCCTCAAGAATTCCTGCAACGTCTTCTT
This sequence comes from bacterium, assembly GCA_035529855.1. Classification (NCBI taxonomy): domain Bacteria; species bacterium. The sequence continues at coordinate 5,413 of DATKVX010000110.1, read as the reverse complement.
CTTCCAGGTGGGCCTCCGCGTCGGCATCGATAACCTCAACAAATACGCCGGGGTGTACGGCTACGGCGCCGCGACCGGTATTCCCATCCCGCACGAGAACCGCGGCCTGATACCCAGCCGCGAGAGGCTCGAGCGCAAATGGGGTAAGAAGTGGCCGCGGGGCGAGGTTCTCAACAATGCCATAGGCCAGGGCCAGGTTCTGCTGACGCCCATACAGGAGCTCGTGGCCTTCTGCGCTTTCGCCAACGGCGGCCGCCTGTACAGGCCGCGCCTCGTCACGCGCGCGGTGGACGGCGACGGCGTGGTGCGGGCGTCGTTCCCGCCCGAGGTGCGCGGCGTGGCGACCCTCAAGCCGGCGACCCGCGAGACGATGCTGCGCGGCCTCATCGGCGTCGTTAACCGCTACGGCGTGAACGCCCATTACCTCGCCGGCAAGACCGGCTCGGCCGAGAACCCGTTCGGCGATACTCACGCCTGGTTCACCGGTTTCGCGCCGGCGTACGAACCCAAGGTCGCGGTGTGCATCCTGGTGGAGAACGGCGGCTACGGCGAGTCGTACATGAAATGGGGTAAGGAGGTCGTCGGCTATTGCCGGGAGAATATTATCGGCGAGGCGGCGTGGCCGCAACCGCCGGCCGGCGTTACGCCCGCCGATATGGAGAAGAGTAAACCCGACCAAGAGGTCGCCGGCTAGTGGGCACGCTGTACGACATCGGGCGCCGGGTGGACTTGCCCCTCCTGGGCGCGACCTTTCTGCTGAGCGCCGTCGGCCTGGCGGCCGTTTATTCCGCGGCGTCGGGCGGCGAGATATTTTTCAAACAGCTCCTGTGGGTGGGGTTGGGGTGGGTGGCTTTGTTGTTGGCGGTGGCGGTACCTTACCGCGCGTTGGTGAAAATCTCCTGGGCGTTATACGTACTGGCGTTGGCGGCGCTGGCGCTGCTCGCGGCCCGGGCCGTGTCGCAGGGCGGTGTCGCGCAGCGGTGGCTTTCGCTGGGCCCGTTCACCTTCCAACCGTCGGAGTTCGCGAAGATAGCGACGGTGCTGACGCTCGCGCTCGTCCTCGACGTCTTCCGCCGTCTGGAAAGCCTTCCCCAATTCATATTGCCGGTGGCGGTGGCCGCGGCGCCGGCGGCGCTGATAGCGGTCGAGCCGGACCTGGGGACCGCGGCGGTCTTCGTGCCGTTGCTCTTCGCTTGCCTCTACTGGGCGGGCGCGCCGGTTACGTACTTGTTATTGCTGCTTTCCCCGCTGGCGGCGTTTTTAGTATCGTTCAAACTAATCGCCTTCCTGATATTCCTGGGCGTCGTCGTCGCGATAGCGCTGGCGGCCCGGGCGCGGTGGTGGGAGCGGGCGTTCGCCGTCGGCGCGAACGTCGTGGCCGGGGCGGCGACGCCCCTCCTGTGGGGGCTGCTCAAGGAATACCAGCGGGCGCGCATCCTATCCTTCCTCTCGCCTACCGCCGACCCCCACGGCGCCGGTTATTCCATCATCCAGGCCAAGATCGCGCTGGGCTCGGGGCGGCTGTTCGGCAAGGGCTTCCTGGAGGGCAGCCAGGTCCACTGCCAGTTCGTTCCCGCGGGCCACACCGACTTCGTGCTGTCGGCGTGGGGCGAGGAGTGGGGTTTCGCCGGGTGCCTGTTGGTAGTCGCGCTGTTCGCCGTCGTCGTCTTCCGCTCGTTCCTCATCGCCTATCGCGCCGGCGACCGCCGCGGCGGCATCTTGGCCTTCGGCCTGGGCACCCTCTTCTTCACGCAGTTCGTCGTGAACGCGGCGATGGCGGTGGGGCTTATCCCCGTCACGGGCCTGCCGCTGCCGTTCATGTCGTACGGCGGCTCGGCGACGATATCGTCGTTCATCGCCGTCGGGTTAATATTGAACGTGAAGCTGCGCCGCGAGAGGGTGGCGGAGCAGATGAGGTTATTCGGGTACTGAGCCGTTTTCGGCGAGAGGGGTTTGCCGGCTTTCTATGAAATCTAAAATTAACGTCGTCGTCGCGTCGTCGTCGCTCCCCGCGTTGTAGATAATCGTTAAATGGTTGCGGCCCGCGACGTCGTGGACGGGGGTTTGGACGCCTCGAGCCGCGAGCGCCCCGGCCAGCCGGTGCGCCTGCGCGGCCAGGCCGGCGTGGTCGCGCTCGGCGTAGATTAGCAGGAACGGCGGCGCGTCGTTACGGGCGTAATTCGGGGCCGAGGCCTCGGCTCGAGCCGTCGCGTCGTCGCCGAAGGTCGGCTTAAGAAAATACCATCGTGCGAACCAGCCTCCCTCCTCCCACATATACTCGACGTCGTACGGGCCGCTGATGCCTATGACGCCGGCCACGGCGTCCGGCGGCAAGCCCTCCGCTTCCAGGTACCGTTCGTCGAGCGTGGCGAGCGCGACCAGGTGAGCGCCGGCCGAGTGGCCGCACAGGAAGAGCCGCCGCGGGTCGCCGCCGTATTCCCCGATGTTCTCGTATACCCACCGCGTAGCCCGGGCGACGTCCTCGAGCTGAGCCGGGAACTTGTGCCTGGGCGCCAGCCGGTACGTCGCGACCGCGACGCCCACGCCCCGCCGCGCCAGGCCCTTGCCCAGGCGATGGTAGGGATTGAATATCCCGTCCTTGTAGCCGTGGCGCCAGCCGCCGCCGTGGATGAAGAGCAGGACGGGGAAGTCCTCCGCGTCGGCCGGAAGGTAGAGGTCGAGCAGGTGCTTCTTGTCGTCGTGGCTCGGGCCGTCGTAGTACGCTATATCCTTGTGGACGACGACGTCGCTCGAGCCGCCGCAGGCCGCCGCCGCGGCGACTACTGCCGCGAGCCAAAGCTTCCAACCGCCGCGCCGCATCAGGTCTTCAACTCCTCGCGCCGGACCGCGGGGAAGAGGATGTTGTTGAGGATAAGGCGGTAGCCGGGGGAATTTTTATGGAAGCGGAGGTCGGTAGGCAGCTCGCCGATGAAGTGTTGGAAGTCCTCCGGGTCGTGGCCGCCGAGGAACGAGAAGAAGCCCTCGCCGTGGTTGCCGTAGACGTACTTCGCCTCCTCGTAGCCGTCCATCGTCGCGAGGATGACGACGCTCTTCTTGACGGTCGCGCGCGTGAACGCCGTCGTCTGGCCCATGAACTCCGTAATCCTCGAGCGGTGGTTTTGGGTGAGGATGGTGGGAACGGTGTCGGCTTTGGCGCTGAATTCGAAGAGCGTGAAAGACCCCGGGTTCATCGGGTCCGCCGCCGGCGAGATCGAGCGCGGCGTGTCAATGTCGGAGTATTCGTATACGTAAGGGTTGGGAAGGACCGCGAAGTCGGTGAAGGCCAGCGTGCGGCCGTAGGCCAGGAGCTCGTTCGCGCGCGGGTCGACGGGCGTGTCGTCGAAGACTTCGGCGACGACGTCGACGTCGCGGGCCGCGAGCGCGATGTCCAGCGTGTCCGCGGCGGCGCACATCGCGAACAGGAAGCCGCCTCCCGCGACGTAGCGTTCGACGGCCTCGGCCGCGGCGCCCATATACGCGGAGACGGACGGGTAGCCGGCGGCCGCGGCCTCCGTGCGGTACTGTGCCTCCATCGCGTCGTACCACGGCGTACCGGCGAACGAGCCGTAAAATTTTCCGAACTGGCCGGTGAAGTCCTCGTGGTGCAGGTGCAGCCAGTCGTACTGGTACAGGCCGCCGCTCAGGACGACGTCGTTCCAGATTACGTCGTAGGGAATCTGCGCGTAGTCGAGCGCCAGCATCACGGCGTCGTCCCACATCTCCTCGTTGGCCGGCGCGTACAGCGCCACGCGCGGCGCTTTGGTGAGCGGGACCGCTTCCATGTTGCCGGCTTCGATCACGGCGTAGATGGGGCCGGGGTCGGCGACGTACTCGGCGGTCACGCCGCGCTCCAGGCAGAGCTCCGGCAAGCCCTCGAAGTCCGCGACGAGGAAGGAGCCGCCGCGGTAGTTGAGCAGCCACTCCGCCCGGGCGCCCCGCAGCAGCGCCTCGTAGCAGATGCCATACGCGCGCAGGTGGTCGGCCTGCGCGTCGTCCATGGGTATAAGGAGATACGTCGCGACGGTCGCGGCGGGGTAGGTTGCGGCCGCGGCGAATATTAAGAGGAGAACTTTCGCTCTGTCGAACGTTCCGGGTCGCCTCCCGGTTCTCACGTTACCCCCCCGCGTTCGGCCTAAACCCCGTCCGACGGCGCCGCGGGCTCCTCTCCCGGCGCGCCGGCCTCTCGCTCCGCGGCGAGCTGTTTTTTGCGGCGGCGCGTCGCGCGCCACGCGTATAGCAGCTCGAAGAGGAGGTGGACGCCCACCAGCGGCAGGAGGAGTATGTACAGCGCGAACTGGAGCGGCTGGTGCATCCTCAAATACCGCATCATCGAGATGTGGTGGATGAAGACGATGCGGTACGGGTGCAGCGCCGCGGACTCGCCCCAGAGGTGGAGGACCGCGAGGTTCGGCAGCAGGTAGGTGTAGTAGCCTGCGTCGCGCGCCCGTCGGCTGAAGTCGGCGTCCTCGACGTACATGAAGTACTCGGGGTCCAGCGGCCCGATGAAGTCGACGAGCTCGCGTTTGAACATCATGGCGGCGCCGGCGATGAAGTCCACCTTCACCGGGCCGTCGAGCTCGAGGTTGCCGTAGAAGCCCTGGCGCGAGAACGGGTTGCGGGGCCAGAAGCGGTAGATGAGCGAGCGACGGCTGCCGACGAGGTGGAGGAGGTTGGGGAAGCGGCGGTACGATTCCTGGAGCCGCCCCGCCGGGCTCACCAGCGCGGGCCCCACGATGCCGGCGTCCGGGTTTTCGTCCAGGAAGTCGACGAGTTTGTCGAAGACGCCGGGGGACACTTCCACGTCCGGGTTGAGCAGCATGAAGTAATCGCCCCGGGCCGCGGCGAGGCCCTGGTTGTTGGCCGCGGCGTAACCCAGGTTCTGGCGGTTGCGGATGAAGACGATGTCGTCCCGCGCCGCGAGCGCTTGCGCCGAGCCGTCCGACGACGCGTTGTCCACTACTATTATCTCCAACTCGCCGTCGGCGGGCGGATTGCGCCAACAGGAATCGATAGCTTCGTGTATGACGTGGCCGGCGTTGTAGTTGACGATAATGACGGACAGCTTGGGCGGGCGTACGGGCCGCCGCGCCGCGGCCGTCGCCGGCGTTTCCCTCAACGCCTCCTTCTCCATCCAGGCCGCTTGGGCCGCCAGCCCCTCCTCCAGCGTCGTGGCCGGGTCGTAGCCTATCTCTTTCCCCAGCGCCGTTATGTCGCCGTGGGTAGCGCGGACGTCGCCGCGTTGATGGGGCGCCCGGGTGACGTCGGCCTTTTTGCCCAACACCTTCTCGATGGACGCGGTGAGCTCCGCCAGCGACACCGTCTTCCCGGACGCTACGTTGTACGTCCCCGACGTTAGGCCTCGAGCCAGCACTTCCGCGGTGGCCTTCACGGCGTCGCCCACGTACGTGAAGTC
>DATKVX010000109.1 GCA_035529855.1 bacterium | reverse complement strand
TCGCCGAGGAACTTACCCTTCAGCCCGGCGCCGAGGGCAAGGACGCGATGGTGAACATACTGCAGCCTTCGGTGAACTTCGGGAACAACGCGTACTTAACGGCTAATTTCGGGCCCGCGACCGAGGTGCGCGGGCTGGTGGAGTTCGAGGGGTTGTCCGCCATCTCGGGCGCCACGGTCAGTACGGCCTATCTGGACTTGTGGATAGACACCGCCAACTCGACGGACTACGACTTCGGCGTATACCGCATAACCGCGTCGTGGGAAGAGGCCACCGTAACCTGGCAGAACCAGCCGGAGCACGTCGCTACGCCCTACGACAAGATTAAGGTCTCCGGGGCCGTCGGCGGCCCGTATACCTGGAACGTTAAAGACCTGGTGCAGGAGTGGGCGAGTAAAACCTACCCCGACTACGGCCTAATGTTGAAGCGCGTCGACATGGAATACCCGAGTAATTGGCCGTATTTCTGCTCGAGCGACAATACCAACTCGGAATATCACCCGCGCTTGAGGGTCGACTACGTCCCGCCGGCCGTATCGCCGGCGTCGATGGGCAGAGTAAAAGCCCTCTTCAGGTAAAGCGGTCCGCTAATCTCGAGCCGGCCCGCGAGGCCGGCTTTTTTTGTTCCACACTCAAACTTTTATTATTTTTTTATTGACTCACGGATATTTAACTTGTAGGATGAAAATATAAGAAACCCTAACGAGGAGGTCGTATCGTGAGAGGCTTAGCTCTTTTTGTTGCGGTATTGCTCGCCGCGGCGACCGTTTCCGCCGCAACGCTCGTGCTCCAACCCGGCTATGAGGGTAAGGATTCCCACCTCACGACCAACCGCCCCTCCAGTAACTACGGTACCTATAGCTTGTTGACGGTTGCATATGTGCCCACTATGGCAAACCGTGGTATCGTGGAATTCGACCTAAGCCCGTGTACCGGGGCGACGATCAATTCCGCCTATCTCGAACTCTACAACGACAACCCTAACGCCACTTACGAATATTGCGGTATTTACCGGGTTTTGGCGGCCTGGGTAGAGATGAGCGTGACGTGGAACAACCAACCGGCCCACCACGCTACGGCGTACACTAAGACTATGATTGGCGGCAGGGGCGTTTGGAAATTCGACGTCAAAACGCTGGTCTCGGAGTGGGCGGCCGGGACGTACGCGAACTACGGGTTCATATTGAAAAAGGACAACGAAACGCGGGGGCTCTACCCAATGTTCTGCTCCAGCGACCACGTCAACTCGACTTGGCGGCCGAAGATCACCGTGGACTATGCGGAGGACTTTGCGGTCGTCCCCGACTCGGTTGGAAGGGTCAAGGCGCTTTTCAGGTAAAAGCCCCACGGCCAACGGAGCCGGCCCTCGTGGGCCGGCTTTTTTAGTTTTGCCCGGCCTTCGCGCACCCCGGAAATGGGCTTATTATCGTTGACGCCGCGGCCCGCCGTTGTTAATTTATACGAAACTAAAACGTTTATAAATAGTTTCCGACGTGGGAAAACCCGCCTACAATAAAACCGGATACGTAGTATTCGCCGCGGCGGCTACGGCCGCGGCCGCGGCGTTGTATATAGCCGCGGCTGGAGTATCCTGGGTCGGCGGGATATTCGGCGCTTTGGGCGACGCCGCCCGGCGCTGGGTCTCGTTCTTCTACGCCCGCGCGGATATGGCGGGCGACCCCGGGTTGTGGCTCAAGTACGCGCTGTGCTTCGCCGTCCCCGCGGTACTATGGGCCGCGGCCCTCGCGAAGCTGGCGCCGCGCGCCGGCCTCCGCGTCGCCGGCCTTATCGCGCAAAAATGGTTCGTTTATTTGATTATTATTTTATCGGTGGCGGGCGTCGCGTACGCCGCCGCGTTCTTCCTCGGCGACCGGGCCCTCGCCGTCGACGAGTCGACGCTGCTCTTCCAGAGCAAGATTTTTTGCCGGGGTAGACTGGCCGCGGCCGCGCCGCCCACGGAGGGCGACCTCGAGCACGCGTTCTTCCGTTCGCAAAACGAGGTCGTCCGCTTCGGCCGGTGGTTTTCGGCGGCGGCGCCGCTTCACCCGATGCTGCTGTGCGTAGGGAGGGCGGCGGGTTGGCCCAATTTAATCCCCGTATTAGCGGCGGCGGTTATGTTAGTCGCGGTTTACGCCATAGGCCGACGGTCGTTGGGCCCTTTCGGCGGCGCGCTGGCCGCGGTGCTGGCCGCGACGTCGCCCCTCTTTATTTTCACGCAGGCGTCGTATTCGTCGGGCGCCACGTTCGTCTGTTTTTTCGCGCTCGCGGCCTGGGCGTGTTGGGAGGTCGGGGAGGTATCGTCGAAAAAAGCCGCGCTCGCCCTGGGCGTCGCCGCCGGCGCGGCGTTCCTCGTTTCCGCGTATACCGCGTTGTATCTCGCGCTGCCGTTCGCGTGGTATTTATGGCGGCGGGCGCGCTCGCGGGCCGGCCGCGTCTATCGGCCGGCCTGGTTTGCCGCGGGCTTTGCTCCCTTCGTCGCCGCATGGATGTTTTACAATTGGCGCCAGACGGGCAACGTCTTCCTGCCGCCGCGGTTTTTCGCCGACGCGCCTTATTTCGGCTTCGGCGCCGGTTATGGGTTCCGGGACGCTATTTCCGCCGCGGCGCGGGGCGTGGTGGCGTTGTCGACCGAGGCGTTC
>DATKVX010000108.1 GCA_035529855.1 bacterium | reverse complement strand
CCGGAAGGTGCGGACGCTTGACGCGGCCGCGTCGGCGCCGGGTCGGCACGAGGTAGTCTGGAACCTGGCGGACGACGGCGGCCGGGGCGTAGCGCCGGGGGTGTACCTGTACCGGCTCAACGCCTCGTGCGGCAGCGCCGTCCGCCGTATGGTGGTTACGCGCTAGACGAGACGAGCACGTACGCAAGAAAAAAGCGGCCCGTTCGGGCCGCTTTTTCATTCGCTCTCGGCTCGTCGGATAATTTTCTCGAACTCGTCGCGCGCGGCCTCTAGGCGGTCGTTCCGTACCGCGTTGAGGAACTCTTCCCGGCCGGGCCAACGTTTTTTCATCTCCGCGGTGAAGGAGCCGTCCTCCACGGCTTCCAGTATTTCCCTCAGCGCTTTTTCGGCCTCCGGGCCGATGACGCGGCGGCCGCGGGTGGCGCCGCCGTACAGCGCGGTGGATGATATGCGGCGCCGCATGCCGTCCACGCCGTGTTCGAAGATCAGGTCCGCGATGTACTTAATCTCGCGGACGCACTCGATATAGGCCAGCGCCGGCGGGTAACCCGCCTCCACCAGCGTCTCGAACGCGGCTTCGGCCAGCGCCGGGACGCCGCCGCACAGCACCGCCTGCTCCGAGAAGAGGTCGAGCTTCGCCTCCTCGGCGAAGGTGGTGGCGATGACGCCCGCGCGGCCGCACCCCAGCGCCCGGGCGTACGCCAGCGCCCGCGGCCAGGCCCGGCCGGTGGCGTCTTGCGCCACGGCTGCCTTGGCGTTGAGGCCCCGGCCTTCCGTATAGTATTCGCGCAACAGACGACCCGGCCCCATGGGCGCGACGAGGACCACGTCCGCGCCGTCGGGAAGCGCGACGTCGCCGAAGTGGACCGGGCCGCCGTGGGCGAAGACAACGACGGCGCCGGCCTGCAAGTTGGGGACTACGTCGCGTTCGAAGAACTCCCCCTGGACTTCGTCGGGCACGAGGACGGCGACGAACGAGGCGCCGGCGACCGCCGCCGCCGGCTCGACGGCGGCGAAGCCGTCCTGGGCGGCGAGGCCGCGGCTCGCGCTCCCGGGCCGCAGCCCCACCGTGACGCTAACGCCGCCGTCGCGGAGGTTGAGGGCTTGCGCCCGGCCCTGGCTGCCGTAGCCGAGGACCGCCACTTCGGCGCCCTCGAGCGGGGCCGGCGAAATGTCGCCGTCGTGATAGACTTCGAAAGAGGGGGTCATGGTTGGGATAAGGGGGACGTCGTTACTCTTCTTCCCATATCAGTATCCGGCCGCAGTTTTCGCAGAATTCGATGCTGTCCATGCGGCGGATGATGTCGAGGCGCATAGGGGGGATGGTTACGAAACAGCCGTGACACACGCCTCCTTTGACCGAGACGATGGCTCGGTCGTGGTACTTCTCGTAATAACGTTCGTAGAGGGCGCGTAGGCCGTTGCGGACTTTATCCAACTGCGAGACCTTGCCGGTGACGAAATTCTCGAATTCTTGCATAATGACGTCTATATCGTCGTCCGTCAAATCCCCCGCCGATTTCAGCTTCTCGAAGGCCGCTTTCAAGGACACCAAGCTTTGGTCGATGTTCCGCAGTTCGCGGAGTACGTCGAGGTCCAAATTCGTGCCGCGGTTTTCCTCGTCGGTGTTTTTGAGCGGCAAAGTATATTCCTCCTTTTTTGTAACCGGGAGTTGGGGTTAACCTCAGTCGGCGTATTCCTTCGCGCCGCGCCGAGGTTTTATGATTTCGACGTCGTCCAACGCTACGTCCTCGCGGGAGACGACGTTGATTTGGGCGCCGTTTTCGAGCTCGAGCCGGTTTAGGCGTTCCGCGAACGTCGTATCCAGGAAATTCTTTACGCGGGGGTGAACGACGACCGTTATTTCCGCGAAGCTCTCTTCGCGCAGGCGGCGCGCGAGCTCGCGTTCGATTTTAACGCCGAGAACGTCGAAGTCCAACACGGCGCCCCGGCCGCGGCAATACGGGCAAGTCCGGCTCAGCGCCGCCACCAGGCTGCCGCGCTGTCGCTGTCGCGTCATCTCCACCATGCCGAGCTCCGACAGCTCGAGTATCTTGCTCCGCGCCCGGTCCCGCGCCATATATCCCTTGAGCGTCTCGAGGACCTTCCCCTTGTTCTCCGCGACCGTCATGTCGATGAAATCGATAATGATGATGCCGCCGATGTTGCGGAGTCGGACCTGGCGGGCGATCTCGGCCGCCGCCTCGAGGTTGGTCTTTAGTATGGTGTCCTCCTGGTCCTCGCGTCCCAGAAAGCGGCCGGTGTTTACGTCGATGGCTACCAGCGCCTCGGCCTCGTCGATGACGATGTAGCCGCCGCTCCGCAACCATATCTTCCGCCTAAACATCCGGTCGATTTCGCCCTCTACGCCGTACGCGTCGAAGATGGGGTGGTCGTCCTCGTACAACCGGACGCGGGATACGAAATCGGGCGCGTACTTCTCGGCCAGCGCTACGACGCGTTCGTAGGTGGCGAAGGAGTCGGCGATGAACGTGTCCACGTCGCCCGTGAACTGGTCGCGGAGCACGCGCTCGAGGAGGTCCTTATCTTTGTAAAGGAGCGCCGGGGCGCGCTTGCGCTCCGACTTTTTTAAAATCCGCCGCCACGTCTCGACCAGGTCCTCCATATCGCGCAGTATTAATTCCGGCTCTATGCCCTGGGCCGCGGTGCGTACTATGAAACCGTAACCCGCGGGTTTGGCGTCTTCGGCCAAACGGCGTAGCCGCTCCCGCTCCGCCTCGTCCTCGATGCGGGAGGATATGTTGACGCGGTCGGCGTACGGCGCCAGGACGAAGTATCGGCCCGGGATGGCGACGGCCGTGGTGAGTTTAGCGCCCTTGTCGCCGATTGATTCTTTGGTCACTTGGACTATTATGTGCTGGCCCGATTGTAGTACGTCTCCGATGTGGCCGCGCGCCGCCGCCGCCGCGGCCGTCCCGGCGCCCCGCGCTTGCGATAAGAAAATCTCGTCGATGTCCTCGATCCCGGTCGCGACTACGTCGGAGGCGTGCAGGAGCCCTCGCTTTTCGTGGCCGATGTCGACGAAGGCCGAACCCAGGCCGGGGAGCACGTCTTCCACCCTTCCCTTGTAGATGTCGCCGGCGTAGTGCTCCGCGTCCTCGTGCTCGAGATACAGCTCCACCAGCTTGCCGTTCTCGACCACGGCCACGCGGACCTCGCCCAGCGAGGAGTCGACCAGGATATCTTTTTGCGCCATTGCTCCCGCCGCGGTAGAAGAGCGGACCGTAGGGTTAAACGCCGTACCGATAATTATACCAATTACGTGCCCGCGAGGCAAAGGAAAATGAGCTATTCGGTCAGTCTTGGCCGGCGTTCGCGTCGCCGAGCGCGACGCGCGTCCTCGTGACGCCGGCCACCCGGGCCGCCTTCGGGTCTACGTCCGCCAGCTGAGCTATGACACCGTACAACGCCCCCACGGCCCCGGCGGCGAGGTAGAATTCCAACACGCCGTCTTCGCGCGACCAGGACTCGAGCTCCCATTGTCCCGCCAGGTCCACCGGGCCGCGCCGGCTCGAGACCACCACGTTGCCTTCGGCCAGCCGCGCGTCTACGTTCTCGACTACGGCCTCCGTCCGTAAATCCAGGGACGCGGCCAGGGGCGTGAACTCCACGCGGTAACGCGCGCCCTCGAGCGTTTTCTCCAACGCCGGGCCGCGCGCGTCTTCCTCCCACGCCCGGGCCAGGACGAACGGCTCCTCCTCGTTAACGCGCGCGACGAAGTCTCGGGGCGCGGTTTCCTCGTACAGGAATACCTCGCCGTATTCCTCGTCGCCGGCGACGCCCACCGGCAGCGCCGGCGCGAGCACCAACCGCGGCTTGGGCGAGAACCCGGCGGACCGCGAGAGCGGCACGCCGGCGCGGCGCAGTTGCGCCAGCAACAGGCGGTACAGCTCGAGGTGCGACAACCAACGCCACGGTCCCGCCTTGCCGTACGTAAACCTCAGGCGTTGCTTCCGGCTCGTGAGTGCGGCGCGGCCCGGCGCCCGGGCGTCGGGAAGCTCCGACGCCGCGAACCTGAGCGTAACGCGGTCGTCGCACGCGCCGCAGCGCCGGCACGCGACGCTGTCGCAGGGCGGCGTAGGCCGGCCTTCGGCGGCGCGCTCCAATTCGGCGGCCAGGAAATCTTTCGTCACGCCGACGTCGACGTGGTCCCACGGCAGCGGCGCCTCGAGCGGCAGCTCGCGCCGGGCGTACGTTTCCATGTCCAGGCCGGCGGCGGCGAAGGCGGCCTCCCACGCGCCGGCGTCGTAGCGCTCGCGCCAGGCGTCGAAGCGCGCGCCGCGGCGGTACGCCTCCAGGATGACGGGGCCCAGGCGGCGGTCGCCCCGGGCGAGGCAGGCCTCCAGGACGCGCGAACCGACCTCGCCCTCCACCTTGACCTGCCGGGGGGCGGCCTTCTTGGCCAGCGCGATGCGGCGCGCCAGCACTTCCGGCGGCGCGAGGCCCAGCCATTGGAACGGCGTGTGGGCGTGCGGCACGAACGGCGAGACGGCGGCGGAGAGGTTCCCCCAGCGCCCCAGGCCCTCGCGGAGCGCGCGCCTACAAGGGGCGATTAGCTCGCCGATACTCGCCGCGTCGTCGTCCGTCTCCGACGGAAGGCCCACCATGAAGTAGAGTTTGACGTTCTGGCAGCCGGCGCGGCCGGCGGCGGCCACCGCGGCTAGGACGTCGTCGTTGGCGAAGTCCTTGTTGATAACCGCGCGCAGGCGTTCCGCGCCGACCTCGGGGGCGAAGGTCTGTTGGCTCCGCCGCTGCGATATGAGGGCCGCCGATATCTCGCCGCGGTACGACGATATGCGCGCCGCCGGCAGCGACAGGTTGACGTCGGGGCGGCTCGAGCGAACGTTCGCGACGAGCGGCTCGAGCAACGAGTAATCGCAGGCGTTGAGGGCTAGGAACGACAACGCCGAAGCTCCCGTCGCCGTCGTGAGCGCTTCCGCTTCCCCCAGGCAGGCGACGGTGTCGCGCTCGCGCGCCGGCCTCGTGACCATCCCCGCCTGGCAGAAGCGGCACCCCCATACGCACCCGCGTATAACTTCGACCGCCAGGCGGTCGTGGGTGGGGGGTATGTTGGCCACTATGGGAGGGGCGGCCGGGACGGCGGCCGCGTCGGCCGGCGTCCGCTTCCGAACCCGCGCCGGGGCCGAGGGTTCTTTACGGCGGAGCCCCGCGAAGAGGGCGCCGTCGTACGTCGCCTCGTACCACGACGGCACGTACACGCCCTCTACGGCTCCCAGCCGTCGCAGCGTCTCGGCTCGAGCAGCACCTTTGGCTTCGGCGGCGCGGACGACTTCGGCGAGCTCGACGACCAGCTCGTCGCCCTCGCCCAGCGCGACGGCGTCGAGGAAGTCGGCCATGGGTTCGGCGTTGAACATAGCCTGGCCGCCGGCGATTACGAGAGGGTCATCTTCGCCGCGGTCGGCGGCGAGCAGCGGAACGCGGGCGAGCTCGAGCATCGAGAGCGCGGTGGTGAAGTGCAGCGGCGTCGCGACGGAGAAACCGAGCGCGTCGGCGGAGGAGAGCGGCAGGCCGGACTCGAGCGCGCCGAGCGGGATACCGCGTCGGCGGAGCTCGGCCGCCATATCGCCCCAGGGAGCGAAACACCTTTCGACGGCTACGCCGTCGACCTCGGCCAACGCGCCGTACAGGTTTAAAAACCCCTTGTGGCTCATGCCGATTTCGTAGACGTCGGGGTAGCACAGGACGAAGCGCAGCTCGCCCGGGCGCGCCGGCGGCGCGGCGCCTGTCTCGCCGCCGATGTAGCGGCCGGGTTTTTCTACGAGGGGGAGTATCGTTTCCAGGCCGGGTTGCATACGGCGTTACCTTTATGCCAAAATATTATAACATCGTATTAATAATAGAATGGTTGAAATCCGCCCGGTTTTAATTTAAAATAGTTGGATTTACGGATTACCCACTCACTTAATCCAGGTAATCGCTTCCCGCCCTGGAGGGCTTAATGGATAAAAAGTACGTATATTTCTTCGGCGACGGCGCCACCGAAGGCACCGCCAAGATGCGGGACCTGTTAGGCGGCAAAGGGGCCGGCCTGGCGGAGATGACCAACATCAGCATACCCGTGCCGCCCGGTTTTACCATTACCACTGAGGGCTGCGTTTATTATTACCGGAACGGCGAATTCCCTCCGGGCCTGGATGAGGAAGTCGAGATTCATCTGGGACGGGTGGAGCAATCGCTGGACCGCCGGTTCGGCGACGTCGACAAGCCGCTGCTGTTGTCGGTGCGTTCCGGCGCGAGGGTCTCGATGCCCGGGATGATGGACACCGTCCTCAATATTGGCCTGAACGACAAGACCGTCGCCGGCCTGGCGCGGCAGATGGGGGACCCGCGGCCGGCGTACGATTCGTATCGGCGCTTCGTCCAGATGTACGGCGACGTCGTCCTGGGCTTGAAGCCCGAGACCGAGGACGACGTCGACCCGTTTGAGGAGATAATAGAAGCCGTCAAGAAGGACCGGGGCGTCGACCTCGACGTCGAGCTGGGGGCCGAGGACTTGCGGGAGTTGGTCCGCCTTTTCAAGGAGGCGGTGAAGGAGGGCAAGGGCGTCGATTTCCCGGACGACCCGCGCGAGCAGCTGTGGGGGGCCATAAGGTCCGTCTTCGCGTCGTGGGACAACCCGCGGGCCATTGCCTACCGCCAGATAAACAACATCCCGGACGAGTGGGGCACCGCAGCCAACGTCCAGTCGATGGTATTCGGCAACCTGGGCGACGACTCGGGCTCGGGCGTCGCCTTCACCCGCAACCCGGCCACGGGCGAGACGGGCCTCTACGGCGAATTCCTGTCCAACGCCCAGGGCGAGGACGTCGTCGCCGGCATCCGGACCCCCAAACCCATCGCGGCGCTGGGCGAGGATATGCCGGAAGTATACCGCGAGCTGGAGGACGCGGCGCGCAAGCTCGAGGCCCACTTCCGCGACCTGCAGGACATCGAGTTCACGTTCGAACGCGGCCGGCTGTGGCTGCTGCAGACCCGCGCCGGCAAGCGGACGGCGTACGCCGCCCTCACCATCGCCATCGACATGGTGGCCGAGGGTCTGATGAGCAAGGAGGAAGCCCTCCTCTCGATGGAGCCGGAGCAGCTCAATCACTTCCTGCGGCCGGTGTTCAACCTGGAGCAGAAGGAGGCCGCGGTCAAGGCGGGCAAGGTCATCGCGCGGGGCTTGAACGCGGGCCCCGGCGCCGCCGCCGGCAAAGTCGTCTTCAACGCCGCCGACGCCGCGGCGTGGGCCGAACGCGGCGAGAAGGTCATACTGGTGCGGGTGGAGACGTCGCCCGAGGATATCCGCGGGATGTCCGCCGCCCAGGGCATATTGACCGAGCGCGGCGGCATGACGTCGCACGCGGCGCTCGTAGGCCGCCAGATGGGCAAGGTCTGCGTCGTCGGCTGCAGCGACATCCGCATCGACTACAAGAAGCGCCGGTTCGTCGCGCTGGGGGGCGCGGTCGTAAAAGAGGGCGACGAGATCTCGCTGGACGGGACGACGGGCGAGGTCCTGTTGGGCGCCTTCGAGACCCAGCCGTCGGAAATAAAACGCGTTCTCATCGACGAAACCCTCGCGCCGGACGAGTCGACGGTATACCGGCAGTTCGCCGACTTCATGTCGTGGGCCGACGAGGCGCGGCGGCTGGAGGTATGGACCAACGCCGACCAGCCGGACCAGGCGACGGTGGCGGTCAAGTTCGGCGCCCAGGGCATAGGGCTCTGCCGCACCGAGCACATGTTCTTCGCCGGCGACCGCATCACGTCGATGCGCAAGATGATCGTCGCCCGCGACGAGGCCGGCAGGCGCGCGGCCCTCGAGGAGCTCCGGCCTATACAGCAGGAGGACTTCGTCGGCTTATTCCGGGCCATGGCCGGCCGCCCCGTCGTCATCCGCACCCTCGACCCGCCGCTCCACGAGTTCCTGCCCCACGAGCCGGCGCACATCGAGAAGCTGGCGGGGCAGATGGATATCCCGGTCGAAGAGCTGGCCGAGAAGGTGGAGACGCTGCGCGAGCTCAACCCGATGTTGGGCCTCCGCGGCTGCCGCCTCGGCATCATCTATCCCGAGATAACCCAGATGCAGGCGCGCGCCATTATAGGCGCCGCGGTGCAGTGCATCCGCGACGGCGCCCCCGTCCGGCCGGAGATAATGATACCGCTCGTGAGCCACGTGAACGAGCTCTTCAACCAGTTCATGGTGGTGCGCAACGCCGCCGACGAGATAATGGACGACGAGGGCGTGGACGTGCCCTACAAAGTCGGGACCATGATCGAGGTGCCGCGCGCGGCGCTGACCGCCGACGAAATAGGCCTTATCGCCGACTTCTTCTCCTTCGGCACCAACGACCTCACGCAGACCACCTTCGGCTTCAGCCGCGACGACGCCGGGCCCTTCCTCCGCTACTACCTCGCGCATAACATCCTCAAGGAGGACCCGTTCCAGACGGTGGACGTCAACGGCGTGGGCCTGCTGATGGAGATAGCCGTCGAGAAAGGCCGCGGCGCCAAGGCCGAGCTGGAGATAGGCATCTGCGGCGAGCACGGCGGCGACCCGGCGACCATCGCTTTCTGCCACAAGATAGGTCTGAACTACGTGTCCTGTTCGCCCTACCGGGTCCCGGTGGCGCGGCTGGCCGCGGCCCAGGCGGCGATAAAAGAGCCGCAGACGTAACCCGGGCCGGCGGGCGATTCGGCGCACAATGTCGGGCGCCGGCGGCGATGGTAGCCGGCGCCCTGAATTACTCCGGGGAAATCCGTAATATGCCTTCCGATGGCGAAGGAGCCCGTGCGTCGCGCGTCAACGAAGGCAACGCCCTCCTGAAGCGCGGCGAATACCAGGCCGCGCTCGTTGCGTTTGAAAAGGCGGTAACGGAGAACGCCGCCGACGCCGAGGCTCATCACGGCCGGGGCGTAGCGTTGCGCCGCCTCGAGCGCTACGACGAGGCGCTGGCCGCGTACGACGAGGCGCTTTCGCTCGAGCCGAACCACGCCGCCGCCCACTTCAATAAAGGTTTCGTCCTCGACAAGCTGGGGAGGTACGAGGAGGCCGCGGCCTCGTACCAGCGGGCCTTAGAGCTTGAACCGGACAACGCTAAAGCGTATAATAACCGCGGCGTCGCGCTGGCCCGCCTCGAGCGTTTCGACGACGCGCTCGCGGCGTATGAGCGTGCGATAGCGCTTCGGCCTAACGAGGCCAAGTTCTACTACAATCGCGCCTGCACCTATAGCCTGTGCGGCAGGCGGGAAGAGATGCTGGCGGACGCGGCCAAGGCGGTGGAGCTGTCGCCGTCTTTGAAGAAGTTGATAAAGGCCGACGACGATTTCCGCCCTTACCGCGACGACCCCGCGTTCCGGCGGTTGGCATATCCCGAGGAGCTCGAAGGGGCGTAAGGAGTTCCGCGAAAGTTAAGCCGGCTGGCGCCGGCGTTACGGAGGTTTCGACTTGGGAACTATAAAAGGAATGCGCGAGGGCATGAAGCCCGTAATGTGGGCGGTGGCGGCGGCGTTCGTCGCGTCGCTGTTCTTCGTGGGGGCGACGACGCTCCGCAAGATCGTACGCGGCGAGACCCACGGCCCGGTCATCGTCGAGGTAGACGGCACGAAGATAGGGCAGACCGAGTTCGACCCCATATTCTACCGCGAGATGAGGCTGCGCTACCAGCGCCTCCAGCGCGACTCGCAGCGCCCGCTCACCGAGGCCGCGGAGCGCGACCTCCGGCTGTCGACCGCTAATGCGGTGTTGAATCAATTGGTGATGAAGGAGCTCGTCCTCCGCGAAGCCGAGCGGATGGGCCTCCGCATATCAGACGAGGAGATCCGCATCCTAGTGGAGAACAACCCCAACTTCCAGTCCGGCGGCGAGTTCGACCGGCGCAAGTACGAG
The DNA here is from genome assembly GCA_035529855.1 of bacterium. Classification (NCBI taxonomy): domain Bacteria; species bacterium. The sequence goes on along the minus strand of DATKVX010000108.1, from coordinate 14,339 downwards.
ACCTTCGTGGCCGAACAGCAGGGCATGACGCCCGGCGAGTTCGAGAGTTGGCTCCGCGACGCCATCCTTATGGACCGCGTCTTTGAGATGGTGAGCGCCGCGGCGCGCGTCTCGGATGCCGAGGTGAAGGCGCGCTTCGACGAGGAGACGGAGACGGTGCGGGTGGCGTACGCGTTCCTGCCGGCGACGCCGGACGCCGAGGCCCAACCTTCGGGCGGCGAGTTGAAGACCTATTATTCCGCCCACCTCGACGATTACCGCTTACCCCAACGCGTACGCATCCGGTACGCGTTCGTGGATTTGGATAAAATCCGCAAGGACGTCAAAGTCAGCAACGCCCAGGTCAAAGAGTATTACGAACGCAACAAGACGGTTCATTTCGACGCCGGCGAGATCCGCTGCCGTCACATATTGTTCGCCGTAAAACCGGGCGAGCCGGAGTCGGCGTGGGAGGAGGCCCGGAGGAAGGCCGCGGCGGCCGCGGCCCGCATCCGCGGCGGGGACGACTTCGCCAAGGTGGCGAAGGAGCTGAGCGACGACCCGGCTTCGGCCGCTAAAGGCGGCGACCTCGGCTTCTTCGGCCGGGGTCAGGCGGACCCCGACTTCGAGGAGGGCGCGTTCGCGTTGGAGGAGGGCGAACTTAGCGGCCCGATAAAAAGCGTCTACGGCTACCACGTCGTAAAGCGCGAGGCGGACGTTCCGGCGTTCGAGGAGCAGGCCGAAGAGATAAGGGAAATGCTCGGAGAGCAGCTCGCCGAGGACCAGGCCATGGCGACAGCGATGGAGCTCGCCGCCCGCGCCGCGGGAGAGGCGGACCTGGCGGCCGAGGCCGGCGCGCTGGGGTTGAAGATTGAGGAGCCGGAGCCGTTCGCGCCCGGCGACCCCATAGGCGAGCTGGGTCGGCAGCGGCACGTCGCCGAGGAAGCCTTCGCGCTGGACGTGGGCGACGTGGGCTCGGCGCTGCCCGTTACCGAGCCCGGCGTGCGCGGCGCCGCCGGCCGCCTGCGCGGTTTCGTCGTCTACCAGCTGACGGCCAAGCTCGAGCCCGGGCCGGCGCCGTTCGATAAGGTGAAGGACCGCGCCGCGGCCGATTGGCGGCGCGATAGGGCGCTGGAGGCCGTGGCCGGCCGCGCGGGCGAGCTGTTCCGCGGGGCGAAAGAGCGGGGCGAGCTGGGGGCCGCGGCTAAAGCCTTCGGCGCCACGTTTGGCGAGACGCCGGCGTTTCCGCGCGCCGTGCCGGCGGGGCAATTGGGCGGCGACTACGGCGTCGCCGCCGCGGCCTTCGACGCCCCCGAGGGCGAGGTCGTGGGCCCGCTCCGTACGCCGGCCGGGTTTTACGTCGTCAAGGTGCTCGAGAAAGTACCCGCCGACGCGGCGCTCTACGCGACGCGCGGCGACGAGTACCGCGCGCGCCTGCTGAACCAGCGGCGCCAGCTCATATTGGCGGAGTGGTACCGCGACCTGGTGGCGCGGGCGCACATCAAGAACAACCTCAGCGCCTACCTCGGCGCGCAGGAGAAGGGGACCGCCGAGCGCGAGGGCGGGTTCGACATTCCCTTCAGCGCGCTCGGGTACTAAGGTAGGGGCGGGGTGGCGGGCCGCGGCCGCATCGGCACCGACGAGTCCGGGAAAGGCGACTACTTCGGCCCGCTGGTCGTCGGCGGCGTGTACGTCCGCGACGGCGCCGACGAAGATTTTTTGCGGGGGCTCGAGGTCCGCGACTCCAAGAGGATATCCGACCGGCGCGTGGCCTTTATGGCCGGCGAGATTGCGAAACGTTTACCCCACTCCCGCGTCGCCATCGGCCCGGCGCGCTACAACGAGCTGTACGACAGCCTGGGCAATCTCAACCGCATCCTCGCCTGGGCCCACGCGCGCGCCATAGAGAATTTGGCCGGGGAATGGCCCGAGATAAGCCGCGCGGTAACCGACAAGTTCGGCGACGACGCCTACGTCGCCCGGGCGCTGATGAAGCGCGGCCGCGAGCTCGAGCTGGTCCAAAAGGTCCGCGCCGAGGAGGACGTGGCGGTGGCCGCGGCCTCGATAGTGGCCCGTGCCGGGTTCCTGGCGGGCCTCGAGCGCCTGTCGAAGAAGGCCGGCCTGCCGCTTCCCAAAGGCGCGTCGGCCTCGGTCGAGGAGGCGGCGCGTCGGTTGGTTCAAAAAAAAGGAAGGGACGCGCTGCGGGAGTTCGCGAAGGTTCACTTCAAGACTACGAGTCGCCTGTGCCTGGAGGGTGACTAAGCGACGGCGGAAGCGCCGGGGAGCTTTCTATGAATCGATATATGGGGCCGCTATTCGGTACCGCGGCGTTGTTGGCGCTGGCTTGTTATGAACCGCCGCCGCCGGAGGAACCGCCGCCGGCGTGGTACTGGCACAACGGCCCCACCGCGTCGGATTTATACGACGTGGCGTCGACGGCTCGAGACGACGTGTGGGCGGCGGGCGTCGACGGCAACGGCGCCGGCGAAATACTGCATTTCCAGGCGTTCCGGTGGACCTTAGCCGAACTGCCCGGGGGTATCGGGCCGCTGTACGCCGTGGCCGCGGAGCCGGGCGGCGACGCCTGGGCCGCGGGCGGCGGCGACTTCTTCGCGCACTGGGACGGGACCGCGTGGCGGCAGTGGCCCCACCCGGCGCCCGGCAGGAAGATATACGGCCTGGCGTTGGTCGACGTGCTCAACGGCTGGGCGGTGGGCGAGGGCGGCCGAATATTCAAGTTCGGCGGGGGCGAGTGGATGGCCGAGGCGTCGCCCACGACGCAGACGCTCCGGCGGGTCCGCGTGCTCTCGGCGAAGTCGGCGTGGGCGGCGGGCGACGGCGGGACCGTCCTGCATTACGACGGCTCGAGCTGGAAGGAAGTCGACTTCCCGCCCACCGTCGACCTCTACGACCTGCACTTCTTCGCCGAGGACGACGGTTGGGTGGTGGGCGCGGTGGCGTCGCTCTACCACTGGAACGGCTCGGCCTTCCGGAGATACCAAAGCCCGGACCCGGACATCACGTACCAGTGCTGCGGCTTCGCCGCGAGCGGCCTGGGGTGGGCCGGCGGCAACGAGATGCACCTCGCCCGCTACCAGGACGACGCCTGGTCGCTGGAGGAGAACATGCCCAGCGGCTCGTGGGAGCTCACGGCGCTGCACATGGTCTCGCCGGCGGAGGGGTGGGCCGTGGGGCCGAGCGGCACGATGATGCACTATTATTAAGGGGGATAACTTACCGGATACCAAAAGGCCGCCTCCCGCGAGGCGGCTTTCGTATTATTATCGGTATTACGCTTTTCCGGCGTTAATAACCGTCCCGTCGCTCCCCGTTAATCCCTCTCCCCGTATTTATCAAACCTAAAGCGCCGCGCTAGCCGGCTCGAGCGCGGTCCCGCCGCAGCCGGAACGAGAAGTGGTCGACGACGTTCTCGCGGAGTAGCTGCCAGAACCCCTTGTCCAAATACGAGCGAATGGCGACGTAGCACTCGTCGCACTCGTTGCCGGGGGTAAACTCTTCGGCCAATTTGCGCTGGTCCAGATACTTGCGGAAGTGCATCGAGCACGGTTGCAGGTAGCCGTCGGCGGTGATGACCAGGAAGCGGAGCCCCGCGGTGCAGCCCGGCGTCCCGCCGTTCTCGAAATATTCGTACGTTTCTTCCAGCGTGGTGCAGGAGTTGACGATGCGCCCGTGCGGGTCGTTCCCCTTGCGCTCGAGCAAGAGGTCGAATTGCCGGCGCAGCTCCGCCAGCTCGAGCGGGTCGGTTACCATGTACGACATGTCGCCGGTGCGCCGCGGCGAGTACGCGCTGAACGATATGTTGACGCCCCATTTGCCGGCGAGCTCCGCGATGTCGTTTACGTGCTTGTAGTTCTCCCGCGTTATGGCGGTATTGAGGACGATGTCGTCGTGGCCGAGCGCGGCCAGCCGCGGCAGCAGCGCGTCGAGGTGAGCGAACAAGCCCGGGTGACGGCGGAAGTCGTCGTGCCGCTCGTCCGGGAAGTCGAGCGAGACCGAGAACTGGTCCGCCCCGGCGTCGCGCAGCGCCAGGTACTTCTCCTCGCTTAGGAGCGAGGCGTTAGTGACGAAGACGGTGTAGGGCAGGCCGCCGACGCGTTGGGTCGCGCGAACGCACTCTATTATGTCGTCGCGCAGCAGCGGCTCGCCGCCGGAAATTTGGATGCCGCCCGGGTGCAGGACCTTCATCCAGCGGCGGATGTCGTCGGGCGTAATGCGCTCGGCTTCGTCAACCGGGCCGCCGTGGTCGCAGTGGCGGCAGTTGCAGGTGCACGAATTCGTCACTTCGAACGAGACGGCGAGCGGCCGGCGCGCGAACCAGTTGACCGCGCACTGGCCTATGACGAGACAGGATTCTACGAAGGGCGTCCTTTTCATAGTTTATATCACCTTGTAGCCGCGTAGAAATAAACCGGCCTATTATACCAAAGTCCCACGGCCTAAATCAACCGCGGTGATATTCCGCCGCGGCGTCGCCTGCGAAAAACCAGCCCCGAGAGGCTGGATACATTAAACGCGCGGCCGCGCGTTTACTTTTTCTTCGGCAGCCAGTCGACGACGAAGACGCTCTCCAGGGCGGCCAGGTTCTCAGCCGGCGCCACCTCCACCTCGGCGAACATGGAGTCGAAAGGCCGCTCGACGGCGCGGACGTACCCGATAATCAAGCCCGGCGGGAACAGGCGGCTCGTACCGGCGGTGACGACCAGGTCGCCCACCTTGAGCTCGGTGGTCCGCGGTAGATACGCCAGCCGGCCGCGGCCTTCGGCGTCGGCGTAATACACGCCGGTCGTCCCGGTGGGCGCGTGCGTCGCGGCGACGCGTACGCGCTCGCTGGTGATGAGCTCCACCTCCGCCGCCGTCGCCGTCACCCGCGCCACCCGGCCCACCAGCCCTTCGGCGCCTACTACCGGCATCCCGGCAACGACGCCGTCGTCGCGGCCCGCGCCCACCGCCGTCGTCTCGAGCCAACTCTCGGCCCGGCGCTCGAGGACCGGCGCGTACGTCAGCTCGTACGGCAGCTCGACGCCGAAGCCCAGCAGCGCCCGCAGCGCGTCGTTCTCGCGCTTGTACCGCTCGGCGCGACCCAACAATATGGAGCGGTGGGCGAGCCGCTCCGCCATATCGGCGCGTTCCTCCTCGCGGCGCTCGAGCTCCTTTACGTACGACGATAGCTTGTACGCCGGCGCCTTGGCGCGGACGAGTAGCGCCCGCGCCTCGACGCGGCCCGTCAGGTCCAGCGCGACCAGGCCGGCCGCGACGGCCGAGAGCACTAACGTCGTAATAACCTTTGTGTTGAAGAGGGTCCGCATCGTTATCGCGTGGCCGTTATCGCGGCCCAGTAGCCGCGGGCGGTCAGTTCCGCGGCCGCGGCCGCGGCCTTTTCGCCGTCGGTAGCCGGCGCCGCGAACGCCCCGCCCGAGCCGCTTAACCGCGCGCCGTCCACGCCGAGCTCGGCCAGCGCCTCTTTAAGTTCTTCGAGGAAGGGGAAGGCGCGCAGCGCCGGGCGCTCCAGCGAATTTTCGCCCGCAGGCCACCACGCCGCCGGCGGCCCGTCGAGGCGGGCCAGCACCCGCCACAGCGCGTAGGCGTGGGGCGCGTATTCGTCGGCCGTGAGCGCTTTGTAAACGCGGGTGGTTTGTACGCTGCGGTGCGGTCCGGCCAGCAGGAGTGGAACGCCGGCGGGCCCCCGCACGGGTGTGACGAAGTCGCCTCGCCCGGTCGCGAACCCCCACCCGGGGCGGAGGAAGAACGGGACGTCGCTGCCCAGCCGGCGGGCGAGCTGCCACAGCGCGTCCTCGCCCAGCGGCCGGCCGAAGTGTTGGTTCAAGGCTTTCAACGTGGCCGCGGCGTCGCTCGAGCCGCCGCCCAGGCCGGCGCCGACCGGTACGTTCTTGGTCAAATGAACGTCGACGCGGGCGTCGACGTTCGCCGCCGCCAGGAACGCCAGCGCCGCCTGGCCCGCGAGGTTGCGCTCGCCCGTCGGGACGCCGGCGCCTTCGCAGCTCACGTTGACGCCGCGCCCGGCCTTGACCGCGACCGTCAGCGTGTCCGCCAGCTCGAGCGGCGCCATCACGGTCGCGACGTCGTGGTAACCGTCGGCACGCCGCCCGGCGACCAGCAGGCACACGTTGACCTTGGCGTACGCCTCGACCTCGAATTTAGCTTCCTTCATCTTCGGTGCCGCCAGCGTAAGGGTTGGGCCACGCCTCCATTACTTTGACGCCGGCGGGGGGCGTCGTCGAAAACGCCTCCTCCGGTACGTCGACGTTAACTTCGAATTTTTTAACCGTAATTTCCACCAGGGCGTCGGCGGTTTTAACGGTTGTTGCGAACGGCACGGCTGCGCCGTCGCGGCCGCGCCAATCGTCGTACGTAACGTCCACCGCCGCCGCGTCGTCTTCGTAGAACCGGACGTTGACCGGACGGCGCGGATTGCCGGCCAGCGTAAGCTGTTGGAGGCGCGCGCCGCCCGGCTCGAGCCAGGTCAGCGCGACGACGCCGCCCTCCTCCGCGACGCCGATTTCCAGGTTACCCGCGGCCACCCCCTCCGCGTATAACGGCGGCCTCCCCGCGAGGAGGTCCAGGCTGTCGGACAGGCCGCCGCGCCCCGCCGGGAGGGCCGCGATGCCGCGCGCGTCGTCGGAGCCGACGACGGCGATTTCGTCGAGCGGGTAGTAGGCGAGCAGCTCGCCGGCGGCGGCGGTGACTACCAGCGCCGTTCCCGTCAGCGGCGACGACATTTCCAGCCGGCCCCGGTCGGGTTGCGCCCGGGCGAACGCGGCGTTGAAGGTGCCTTCGACGTCGCCGTACGCGCGGAGCGTCGCCGTCCCGCGGTAGCTCGCGAGGGGGCCGAGGTTGCTCTCGATTTCCTGCAGGTATTGGGCCGCGGCCGGCGGCTCGGTTTCCGGAGCTGCCGGCGGTTGGCCTTGCGCGGCCGCCGCGATTATCGCCAGGAAGGCGGCCGGTGCAAAGGCCGCCCGGGCGACTCGAACGTTCGTTAGTGAAAACCGTCTCATCGGCTACAGGTATTCGATATCGACGTTACCTATCCGGACCTCGACCAGCGCGATGCTCGCGCGCCCCGTGACCCAGCCGCCGAGCTCGCCCGGGCAGATCACGAGGGACTCGCCGTGTTCGACGCGGACGTGGTGGTCGTGGCCGAAGGCGATGAGGTCGTAGCCGGCGCCGGCCGCGGCCTCGCGCGCCACCCGCGGCTTGTGGGTAATGAGCATCGAAAGGCCGTTGAAGGTGAAGCGATGGGGGTCGGGGTGTATCTCTCCTATGTCGGCGTACGCCTTTTTAAGGGCGGAGCGGTCGCCGTCGTTGTTGCCGAAGACGCCGCGCAAGGGCGCGTTGAGCTCGCGGAACGGTTCCGCGGTGAACGGCGCCACGTAGTCGCCGCAGTGCAGGACGAGGTCGGCGCCCCACTCGTTGATGACGGCGACGGCCAACCGGATCATGCGTAGGTTGTCGTGCGAATCCGCTATGACGGCGACGCGGTCCATACGCCGTTATAATACTAACGGCGTCGGCGTTAGTCAATAGCGGCGAGCGGTGCGGCCGGGGCGCACTTCGCTGAATAAACTTGCGGGAGCGTAATACGTGTGTTAGTATTCCGGCAATCAGATTACCCCAAGCGGAGGCGGCCTTGAGCGCTTTTTCAGACTTTAAACGCTTATTCTCCTCGGTGACTCCCGACATGGCGATGGACCTCGGCACCGCGAACACGTTGGTATACGTCCGCGGCCGGGGCATCGTGATAAACGAACCCTCGGTGGTGGCGCTCGACCGGGCGAAGCGCGAAGTGCTCGCCGTGGGGCACGAGGCCAAGGAGATGTTGGGGAAGACGCCCGGGTCGATCCTCGCGATACGGCCCATGAAGGACGGCGTCATCGCCGATTTCCGCCTGGCCGAGGAGATGATAAAGTATTTCATCCGCGAGGCGCGCGGTAAGCGGGGCGTCTTTCGGCCGCGGGTGGCGATATGCGTTCCGACCGGCATTACCGACGTCGAGCGGCGCGCGGTGCGGGATTCGGCGCTCCACGCCGGCACCCGGGAGGTCATCCTGGTGGAGGAGCCCATCGCCGCGGCCATAGGCGTCGGCCTCCCCATCCACGAGCCCCGCGGCAGTATGGTGGTTGACGTGGGCGGCGGCACGACCGAGGTGGCGGTCCTGGCGCTGGAGGACATCGTGACCAGCACCTCCATTCGCGTCGCCGGGGACGAGATCGACGAGGCGATAGATAATTACTTAAAAAAGGCTTACAACCTGCTGGTGGGCGAACAGACCGCCGAGAAGATAAAGAAGACCATATGTTCGGCGTACCCGCTCGAGCGCGAGGAGACCATGTCCGTCAAGGGGCGCGACCTCGTCGCCGGCATCCCCAAGACGCTGACGGTCTCCTCCCGCGAGATGCGGGACGCCATCCGCGAGCCGGTAAGCCAGATCATCGGCGCCGTCCGCGATACGCTCGAGCAGACGCCGCCGGAGTTGGCCTCCGACATTATAGACGACGGCGTCGTGCTCTGCGGGGGAGGCTCGCTTTTACGGGGCCTCGACCTGGTTTTAAATAAGGAGACCAACCTGACGATTCGGCTCGCCGAGAACCCCTTGACGTGCATCGTGCTCGGGACCGGCAAGGTCCTGGAAGACCCGAAGAAGTACGAGAAGGTTATCATCCGTGAAGTCTGAAGGCCGCGGCCGGCCCCGGCGCGAGAAACCCGCCCTCGAGAAAGGCGGGTTTTAAATTGGGCGCCGCGCGGCCTTTCATTCCAGGACGCGCGATACGCGCTCGAGCAGGTCTTGTTTGCCGAAGGGTTTGGTGATGTAGTCGGCCGCGCCCTGCTGCAACGCGAACATTATGTCGTGGATCTCGCCCTTGGCGGTAAGTAGGACGACGGGGACGGCTTCGGTCTCGGGGTTGGACCGCAACAGCCGCAGTACTTCCCAACCGTCGACCGTGGGCATCATCAGGTCCAGCAGGACGAGGTCCGGTTGGAAGGAGTAGACTTTATCGAGGCACTCGTCGCCGTTGGCGGCGGTGTCGACGGCGTAGCCCGCCTGCTCGAGCGTGTAGGATACGACGTGCCGGACGCTCTCCTCGTCGTCAACTACGAGAATTTTATGATTCAAGGCCTTTTTCCTCCGGTTCGCCGCCGTCCCCGTCGGCTTGGGCGAGTTCGAGCAAGCGCCCCGGCTCGCGGGGGAAGAACCGTTCTATCTCCGAGGCCGGCTTCGGCTTCGCCAGGAAGTAGCCCTGGCCGAATTCCACGCCCGCCCCCGTCAGGGTACCGAGCTCCCCCTCCGTTTCGATGCCTTCCGCGATAACGCGGGCTTTGACGCGGTGCCCCAGCTCCTGGACCGTCGCCAGGAGCTCTTGCTTGACGCGGTCGCGGTCGATGCCGCGCACCAGCGCCATGTCGAACTTGAGGAAGTCGGGTCTAAGGCGGGCGATGGTGTTCAGGCTGGCGTACCCGGCGCCGGCGTCGTCCACCGCTACGCCGATGCCGAAGTCGCGGAGGCGGTTGAGGGTGGCTTCGAAGAGGGCGAGGTTCCCGATGGCGGAGCGTTCGGTTATTTCCAGTACGACGCGGTGGGGCGATATGCCGCCGCTCTGGAAGAGGTGATATAGCGCGTCGTCGCGGGTGCCGAGCTCCTCGATGGTGCGGGGGTCGGTGTTGAGGAAGAGCCGGGCGTCCCCGAGCCAGCGTTGGGCGTCCGTGAAGGCGCGCCGGCGACAAACGCGGTCGAGCTGCGTCGACAGGTTGGCCTCCGCGGCGAGCGCGAAGAGCATCTCGGCGTTCGCGATGCCGGTGCCGTCCGCGGCGGAGGAGAGGGCTTCGAAACCGAAGACGGCGAGTTCGCCCAGCGTTAAGATGGGTTGGTAGAGGACGTCCACTTCTTCGCGAACGATAATACGCTGGAGGGTTTCACGCTGGCGGCGGGTCTCGGTTTCGGACGCCGCTATCGCCGCGCGGCGGGTCTCGTCCACCGCGGCCAGGACCAGTCGCTCGGGTCGGGTTAAGAGGTTGTGGATGACCCGCGACGTCGCCGTGAGGAAGTTTACCTGCTGATGGCCTCGCAGGATGTCGGCGTTGCGTTCCGACTGCAGGTATTTGATGAGTTGCGTCTTGAGGGTTTCGAGCCGGTCCGGGGCTACCTCTTCCGGCCTATCCGCCGCGGAGGGCTTAACGAACAGAAGGAATTCGGTGGATTGGACGTCGCGTACGACGACGACGTCGTCGGGCTTGAGGAACGTCCGGTGGAATTTGGCGAGGACGGTTCCTATGTCGGCGATGAATTCGTCCAGATATTGCCAGCCGTAAACCGCCTCGAGGTCGTCGGCCCGCGGGATCGTCAGGTAGATCAGGCCTACGGCGCCGTACTCCTCGAGCGCGGCCCGGACGACCGCCATCTTCGCCGGCAGCGTAGGCAGCGAACTTATTTTATCCGACAACAGCGTCTGGAGGCGGAGCCACAGGGTCCGGCTGCTCGGTTGTTTGCCCGGCGGGAGGTTCTCGTCTTCGGCCATAACGTTGGGCGCGTCGCGCGCCGCGTAGTTTCCGAAAATTAATATAATAGCCCGCTAAAGCGGTGTCAACCTAAATCGCGGGGGCGGTGGTTCCGATATAATAATGTCACATCACGCGCCAAATCCGCGCCTATCACTACGGACGCCTCGTCGCCCCCTTCTCTAATCGTAAGGCCCGTCCCCCCGACTTGGACCGACGCCCGTACCTCGAGCCCTATCGTAAGTTAGCCGCGGCCACCGACCCCTGGCGAAATTTTTATTTGGGAATTAGGTGCCATTTTTATGTGGTAATAACAGTGCGAAACGCGGGACGTTGCTATCGCGACCAACGGGAACGTATACGTAGCCGACGCCTACAATCACCGCGTTCAATACTTCGCGCCGGCCGGCTCTTTTCTCGGTAAATGGGGCTCGTGGGGGCGGGGCGACGGCCAGTTCATGTTTCCCCTTAAAATCGCCTTCGCGCTAAACGGTAACGTTTACGTAGCGGATAGCGACAACGATCGCGTACAATATTTCACGCCCGGCGGTTCTTTCCTTGGCAAGTGGGGTTCGCTAGGTAGCGGCGACGGCCAATTCGACGACCCGTCGGGCGTGACCTACGGCCCGGGCGGTATCGTTTACGTAGCCGACGCGAGAAACCACCGCGTTCAATACTTTACGCCCGTCGGCTCGTTCCTCGGTAAATGGGGGTCGCTTGGTACCGGCAACGGCCAGTTTAATCGGCCTACTGCGGTCCGCGTCACCGCGAACGGCGCCCGCGTATACGTCGCCGACTATCGTAACCACCGCATCCAATATTTCCGGGAATCGCTTCCAATGGTCGTACCGTCGTCGGTGGGTAGGATTAAGGCGCTGTTCCGGTAGGGGCGACTGGCCAGTCGCCCCTACTACACAAATAAAAAACCGCCCTCTCGGGCGGCTTTTATTTTGGGTGCGGCGGCGTTAAGGTTTTTAATTGCTTTTAAGCAAACCGCGTATTATAATTTTCACTCGTATGCGAAAATAGTTGCGAAAGAAGGTTGAAACCAATATGAAGATACTAAAAAATATAAGTATCCTGGCCTTGCTCGCGGCCCTTGCCGGGAGCGCGGCCGCCGCGCGTAAGGTCGCCGTGCTGGACTTCGACGCCTACGGCCAGGCGAGCGCCGAAAGCGGCGTCGACATAGCCGACAACGTCCGCCTCATGTACCTGGGCGTAGAGGATTACGAATTGGAGAAGTATCGGCGTTTGAATAACGCCGTCAGCGCGGCGCGGGGCGCCGGCCTCGACCTTACGGCGATGAACGATATCGTGCGGTTGGGTAAGGCGTTGAAAGTCGACGAAGTCGTCACGGGCCGGGTGACGTACGACGGCGAGCTGTACACGCTCCAAATTTGGGTGAACGACGTCGAGAAGAAAACCTTGAAGGGGTCGGCCGACGCTCAAAGCCGCGACTTGCGCCAGCTGACGGAGGACCTGATAAAGGGGATGAGCGGGGCCGAGCAGTTCGGCGTCCTTTTCCCGGACGAGGTGCGTGACCTCCCGCAGCCCACGGAGAAGGATACCCGCCTGGCGCTGTCCCTCATCGCCACCGATGAGGAGCTTACCCTTTTCGACGTCCTCTCTCCCCGCGGTAAAAGCATGATGCTGGAAAAGTTCTGGGTGCGGCGCGACCCGGACCCGAATACCCCCGAGAACGAGTACGAGGACGAGTTCTGGCGGCGCGTGACGTACGTCCACGACCACTTTACGTCGCCTATCCGCGAAGGCCTGCGCGCCGACCGCGGCAAGGTCTACGTCATCTTCGGGCCCCCCGACGAGATCGAGGACCACGCCGGCGGGACCGCTTCTCTCGCCGGCATCGAGAGGTCTACGTGGTCCACGAAGCCGTATTACGCGTGGAAGTACTACAACGCCGGGCCGACCGGCCGACGGATACTCTTCGTCTTCGTCGACGAAGTGGGCGACGGGGAGTTTAGCATCTTCGCTTCTACCGAGCCGGGCTTCGGCCGTCACATCGCCTCCTTCGCCGAGTTCGATATGAATCGGCTGGCGATCGACGAGGAGGATATTGGCGACACGGGCGAGACCACGTTCTGGGATTCGCCGGGCCGCTTCGAAGGCAAGTAAACGCGCGAGATAAACCAAGGGCTCGTTCCTATACGCGGAGGTTTCGAGAGGATGAAACTCTTTATTGACACCGCAAATTTGGACGCCATAAAGCGGGTTGCGGATTTGGGCTTGCTGGACGGCGTCACCACCAACCCCACGCTCGTGTCGCGCGAGAAGATGCCGGCCGACAAGCTCTACGACGAGATCGTTAAGATTTGCTCGGGCCCCATAAACGTCGAGGCCGTGAGCCAGGACGCCGACGGCATCGTCGAGGAGGCGCGCGCCTTCCACAAACGCGCCCCCAACTTCGTTACCAAGATCCCCTGCTTCGAGGAGGGGTTGAAGGCGGTGCGTAGGCTGGCCGACGAGGGCATCATCACGAACGTGACGCTCGTCTTCTCACCGGCGCAGGCCATCCTGGTGGCCAAAGCGGGCGCCGGATATTGTAGTCCTTTCATCGGGCGGCTCGACGACATAAGCCATACCGGTATGGACCTCATCGAGGATATCGTCACGATCTACGAGAACTACGACTACGACACCGAGGTCGTCGTCGCCAGCGTCCGCCATCCGCTGCACGTAGTCGAGGCCGCGCGTATCGGCGCCGACGTCGTGACGGTCCCGCCAGCGGTCATCGATAAGTTGGTGAAGCATCCGCTCACCGACGCCGGTATGAAGAAGTTCCTCGAAGACTACGCGAAGATACCCAAAGCCTAGGGGCGCCCGACGACGTCGGGCCGCGGCAAGGAGGGAAGATGCTCGGGTTCAGGTTTAATTTCATAGATATCTTCCGCGCCCCCCGGCTCGCGCTGAGCGCCAAGAAGGTGTGGACGCAATTCCGGGCGTTGGCGCTGGGCCTCGTCTTATACAACGTCTTCGTATACCTGGCGTTCGCGGTATCGGGCGCGGACGTCTACCGCATCTGGAGCTCGTACTACCTCTTCCCGCCGTTGGCGCTCACGTTCGGGGCCGTCCCCTTGAACGCCGGCGGCGTAGTCTTGTGGGCGCTGGGCGCGTTGGCCTTTTTCGTCGCCGCCTTCCTCGGCATGACGGCGGTGGCGAAGATAACCATCGAGCAGCTGCGGGGCAACGATTTCTACTCGCGGCGGGAGGCGGGCCAGTACGTGCGCCGTCACTGGCGCGCCGTCATCTTCACGCCGGGGGCGCTCCTCGTTTCGTTGGCGATACTCTTCGGCGGCGGTTTGCTCGTCGGCCTCGTCGGCAAGATTCCCTGGTTCGGCGACGTCGTCGCGTCGCTCTCGCTGGTGCCGCTTTTCCTCGGCGGGTTGCTGTTCGTCTTCCTGGCGCTGGTTTTCACCATATCTTTCTGCCTTACGCCGGCGATAGTAGCCACCACCGGCGATGACACCTTCGAGACCTCGTTCGAGTTATTCTCGACGTTATCGGGGCAGCCGTGGCGGCTGGTAGTATACGACGTCTTGCTGTGGGTGCTGACGAAGGCGGCCGCGGTGGCGTTCGCGTTCTTCTCGGCGGCGGCGCTCAAGGCGGCGTACGCGGTTTTATACGTACCGATGGGGCCCAAGTTCGCCGTGGCCTTCGACGCCGCCTGGCGCGTGTTGCCGAGTTGGCTCCGGGGCGCGTACCCCGGCGTCTGTCCCCCCCTGGCGTGGCTTTCGGCTTCGGGCGTCCGGTCCTTCTTCGTCTCGTCCGGGGTAACGCTGCCGCTGCCGTGGCCGCAGGCCGTAGCCGCGACG
>DATKVX010000107.1 GCA_035529855.1 bacterium | reverse complement strand
AACTACGGCGGTTCGCCGAACCGACGAAAAAACGTATTGAACGAGAAGTATTGCAAGATAAATAACTTGATAACTAAATAAGCCCTACCGGAAGAACCGATGGGCCGTTACCGAGGAGACTCGGGGCGGCCCTTTTTCATTAAGGAGCGAACGCGATGTGGGCACCAGTTTGTCAGGTTGGAACGTGGCAAGGGATGTTCGGCGAAGTCGAGATAACCCACGAGATAATCGACAAGTGGGTTTCGGCATTCGGCCCCGACGAGAAGATTCCGGTAACGATAGGGCATTTGTCGGACCCGAAGAACGTTATAACGACCGGCGACCCGGCCCCTTGCTGGATTAGCGGATTGATGAAGGCGGGCGAAATATTGCTCGGCAACTACGTCGACTGGACGCCGGCTGGACTCGAAGCCGTTACGTCGGGCGGCTACAAGAATGTTTCTATTGAGAGCTTGGATGGTTCGCGGCTTGATAGCGTCGCGCTCCTCGGCTCGCGGACGCCGGCCGTCGAGTTCCATAGCGACCGCGGCCGCTTCGTCCCTCTCGATATGGCGGGGCCGTGCCTTGGCGAGGGTGCGCAGATACTACTCGCGCAGGCGTTCGGCGAACCGATAGCCTTGCCTTATAAGTCGCCGCCTAAAAAGATAACCGATTTATTCGACGACGAAGCCGGCTCGGACGCTTGGACTAAGGCGTTCAACGCTGCCTTCGAGCAATACGACGGCGATGAAGCCAAGGCCAACGCTACGGCGTGGGCTCAGATAAAAAAGATGGGTTACGAGAAAGGCAAGGACGGTAAGTACCGCAAACCCAAAAAAGCGGCGACGGCCGCGAAGGAGACAAAGATGGGTATCAAGGAAAAGGTCAAGGAGGCCCTGTCGGCGCTACTGGCAAAGCTGGACGAGGAAGGCGACGAGACGCCGGTCACGGCGGCCCCGCCCGAGACGACAGTCGAGCCCGTGGTTGCCCCAGGGGTTTCGGAGAGCCCCCAGTTCGCTGCGTTAGCGGCGCAGGTGGAGGCGCTCAAGACCAGGGTAACTGAGTCCGAACAAAAGGTCATCGCAGTAACGGCCAAGGGACAGGCATTGGCGTTCCGCAACGAGGCCCACCTGCCGCCGGCGCTCGACGTGGCGCTGGAGGATTGGTGCGCCGGCAAGAGCGAGGTGCGGATGGACGAGGAGGGGACGAAGAAGCTCCCCCAGGCCGAGTTCGTCAAGCGCCTCGTGATGGCACGCGGGACGCAAAAGCTTACCGCGGCCGTCGTTTTCGGCAACCCGCCGGCCAAGACAAAGGTCGAGGCATTATCGGTTGAGCCGGAAGGTCCTGGCTTACCGACCGACCAAGAGACGCTCGTTATGTTGGCGGAGAACGCCAAGGTCCGGGCACGTGAAAAGGGTATAACTCTCGCCGCGGCGCAGATAGAGGTCAACGCCGAATGGCGGAAGGACAAGGAGGCGTAAAAATGGTTACGTCCGGTAAACACCCTTTACGAGGGGTAACGATTCATCCGACCGTTCTTGTGACGCACAACCGCTTCATAGGCAATACCCGTGAGCAATGCACCGTTGCCGGCGAGCCGGTATTAGGTGGCGCGCCCGAGGATATTGCCGCTGGCGGGTGGGGCGTTTGCGAAGACATCGGATCGACTTTAATCACGACTGGCGCGGCCATCCCGCTCATCGCGGGTGTGGCTGGCACCCAGTATGCGTGGGTTCAAACGGACGCCGCCGGGATGGCAATCCCGTGGGCGGGCGGTGCCGCGAATACGGCGGGCAAGATATTCGTCGCGGCCATAGGCCCGGGTGAACTCACGGAAGTTCATCTCGAATCCAAAGCGGCACCGCTCATCCCGTAATAACGGGGAAAGGAAAAGTGATATGCGAAAAATATTAACAATTTTACTGGGGTTGCTTGTCGCCAGTGCATCCTATGCCGCGGTAGCGAGCCTCTTCGTCGGCAATGGCGTACCCGTAATCGTAGTAGGTGCGGGCGACGGCTACATCACCGACGGCCTTGAGTGGGGCGGGCACGCTTACGCCCCGGATGGGACGTTGGCCCTCCCGAGTTATAGCTTCGCTCACGACGTTAATACCGGCCGGTATTGGATTGGCGCCGACCATTTCGCCGACGTTGTGGGCGGGG
>DATKVX010000106.1 GCA_035529855.1 bacterium | reverse complement strand
CTCCCTTAGCGGGGCGTCGGGTGTAACCACCCGACGCCCGCCCCGTCGGACAAGGGGCTTAAGCCCCTTGTCTAAGCGGCGGGACGGTCTGAAGACCGTCCCCTACTTCGGAATAGACGCAGCGGCGGGCTTAAAGCCCGCCGCTCCTCGTTTCTTTATTGGGGCGGCCGGGCTCATTTTTCTCTTGACAACCACAGTTTATAATATTATTATAAATCATGATGTCAGGGAACGGCAATAACGACACCGCCCTGGACGAAAAGGAGCGTATCTACCCCATCGGCATCGCCGCGGACCTTTTAAGCGTACACCCGCGGACGCTGCGGATATACGAGGACGCGGGCCTGCTCAAACCTATGCGCCGGCGGGGCAGGCGCTACTACACCGAGGAGGACCTGAGCTGGCTGGAGTGCATCCGCCACCTCATCCACGACGATAAGATAAGCGTGGAGGGCCTGAGGCGATTGGTCCGGCTGCAGGATTGTTGGGAAATCCGCGGTTGCGGCCGGCGGCGGTGCGGCCGGCGCGGGAGCGGCGCGGGGCGTGGCCGCGGAAGGCCGTCCGTTGACGTAAAAAGCGAAGATGGAAAGGAGGAATGACGATGCCACGCGGCGATAGAACAGGGCCCGCGGGCCAGGGGCCACGCACGGGCCGCGGGATGGGCTACTGCTCAGGTTACGCGACGCCCGGCTATATGAACGCCGGCCCGGGTATGGGCCTCGGCATGGGCCGCGGCATGGGCGGCGGCCGCGGTTGGCGTAATATGTATTACGCCACCGGCCTCCCGGGATGGGCCCGGGCAGGTTGGATGCCGGCGTACGGCCAACCGCCGGTCTCGCCTTACGGCGCCGTGCCGTACGGGCCGGCGCCTACGGCGGCCGACGAAGCTGAATTCTTGAAGGCTCAGGCCGAGTACTTCGAGGGGGCGCTCAACGATATCAAAACGCGCCTCTCCGAGCTCGAGCGCAAGGCCAAGGAAGAGAAGTAGGATAAAGGGGGCCGGCTCGAGCCGGCCCCCCCAACGCAAGCGGGATACTTCCGGAGGTACGTTATGAAATTAGTCGTTACCGCCGTGGGCGGCGACCTCGACGCCGAGGTCGACCCGCGCTTCGGCCGGGCCCCATATTTCGTAGTGGTCGAGACCGACGATATGTCGTTCGAAGCCATCGAAAACGCCGCGGTGGACGCTTCCGGCGGCGCCGGGATACGCGCGGCGCGGGCCGTCGCGGACTCGGGCGCAAAGGCGGTTCTCACCGGCAACTGCGGCCCGAACGCCCACCGGACCCTTCAAGCGGCCGGTATCGCGGTAGTGGTCGGCGTCGCGGGGACCGTACGCGAGGCCGTGGAACGTTATTTGAAAGGCGAATACGCCGAGGCGGAAGGCCCCAACGTCGAGGGCGGCTTCGGCTCGAGTTAAGCAATATCAAAGGAGGTCAAGATGCCTAAAGGACAAGGACAGGGCGGCGGCGGCCAGGGCTCCGGTCAGCGCGGCGGCTCCGGCCTCGGGCCCGGCGGCAACTGCGCTTGCCCGAGCTGCGGGGCCACCGTAACCCACAAACAGGGCGTTCCCTGCTACCAGGAGAAGTGCCCCAAGTGCGGCGCGCCGATGACGCGTCAGCGTTAAACCCGTAATATGCTGGTAACGATCGCCAGCGGCAAAGGCGGAACCGGGAAGACGACGGTCGCGGTGAACCTCGCGGTGACGGCCGCGGCGGCGGGCCGAAGGGTGACCCTGCTCGACTGCGACGCCGAGGACCCCGACTGCCACATCTTCTTGCGGCCCGAGGGCTTTACGGCCGAGCCCTTCGCGGTCGAGGTGCCGGCGTTTACGCGCGGGCGGTGCGACTTCTGCGGGCGCTGCGGCGAGGTATGCCGCTTCAACGCCGTGGCGGCGTTGAAGGACGACGTGCTCATTTTTCCGGAACTGTGCCACAGCTGCGGCGGCTGCTGGGAAATTTGCCCGCGGGGCGCGCTGAAGCCGGTACCTCGCGTCATCGGCGAAATTCGGAAGGGGAGCGCGCGCGGCATAGAGTTCGTCGAAGGGCGCCTGACGGTGGGCGAGCGGACGTCCGTCCCCATAATCCGCGAGGTGAAGCGGCAAGCGGCGAAAGACGGCCTTACGGTCGCGGACGCGCCGCCGGGCACCGCCTGCCCGATGGTCGCCGCGGCCCGCGACAGCGATTTCGTCCTCCTCGTCACCGAGCCCACCCCCTTCGGCCTGTACGACCTGGAGCTCGCGGTCGCGGTGGTGCGCGAGCTCGGCCTCCGTTGCGGCGTCTTCGTGAATCGCGCCGGCGAGGGGGAGGAAGACCTCAGGGCGTACTGCGCGAGCGAAGGCTTGGAGATATTGGGAACGTTGCCGGACGACCGGCGCGTAGCGGAGGTCTACGCCGGCGCCGGCCTTATCGTCGACGAGTTACCCGAATACCGCGGCACCTTCGAGGAACTCCTCGCACGGCTCGAGAGCGGGTCGGAATGAAAGAACTGGTCATACTGAGCGGCAAGGGCGGCACCGGCAAGACGAGTCTGGCCGCGGCGTTCGCGACCCTGGCCGCGCCCGTGGTCGTCGCCGACGCCGACGTCGACGCGCCGGACCTGCACATCCTGCTCGAACCCGAGCTGCGCTCGCGGCGGGAGTTCCGCGCCGGCTTCGAGGCCCGGATAAGGCCGGAGGATTGCACGGCCTGCGGCCGGTGCCTCGAGCTGTGCCGCTTCGACGCCATAAGCGAAGACTGCGCCGTTAACCCGACGGCCTGCGAGGGTTGCGGCGTGTGCGTCGAGGTATGCCCGGCGGCGGCGGTCGATTTCGTCGAGAAGGTCGCCGGCGAGTGGTACCTGTCGCGGACGCGCGTCGGGCCGATGGCGCACGCGCTCCTGCGGCCCGGCGAGGAGAACTCCGGCAAGCTCGTCGCCGTCGTCCGTAAGGCGGCGCAGGCCCTCGCGGCGGAGGAGGGCCTGCCGCTCATTCTGGTGGACGGGCCGCCCGGCGTAGGCTGCCCCGTTATATCGTCGGTGACGGGGGCGGCCGCGACGTTAATAGTCGCCGAGCCGACATTAACCGGCATCCAGGGTTTCGCCCGGGCGGCGGAGCTGGCCGCGCATTTCGGCGTCCCGGCGGCCGTGGTCGTCAACAAATCCGATATCCACGCCGAGAACGCGGCGGCGCTGGCGTGCGAGGCCGAGCGGCGCGACGTTCCCGTAGTAGGCCGCATCCCCTACGACGGCGCCTTCACCGCGGCCCAGCGCGAGCGCAAGACGGTGGTCGAGACGGGGGGCGGCGCGGCGGCCGAGGCGCTGGCCAAGGTCTGGGCGGAGCTCGGCGCCTGGTTAAAATCGGGCCGCGGGTAAATACGTGCCGCCCCTCCGGGCGGCTTTTTTCTTGGGTGCGGCGCGCCCCTGCTAATCCGTTGACACCCCCTATGGGGCGTGGTAGAATCCGCGCGTTTATGGATGCGCGTCGGAAACGCGACGTTTTTTTAATACTCCTCGCCGCGGTGCTCGCGGCCGTCACCGGCGCGCTGTACCTGTATTCCAACCTGTATTACACCGACGGCTTCCTCACGCTGCCGCTCGACGACGCGTACATCTTCCTCCACTACGCGCGCAACTTCGCCGCCGGCCACCCGCTGGTCTACAACGTAGGCGACCCGCCCACTACCGGCGTAACCTCGTACCTTTATTTACTCATGCTGACGCCGTTGGCGCTGGTATTCCACGCGCCGAACGCGTTGGTGTGGGCGGCGTACGTTCTGAACGTCGCCCTGTACGGCCTGAGCATCTGGCTCTTCGCGAAGGTGGTCGCGCACCTCTTCGAAGGGCGCTACGTAATCGTTTCGACTTTCGTATTCGCGACGACGGGGCCGATAACCTTCCACGCGCTGGGGGGGATGGATGGCGGCCTTTACATCGCCGCGTTGCTGTTCGCGCTGTATACCTATATATTGTACCAGGAGCAAGGCCGGCGGGCGTGGTTCGCGGCGGCGCTGGCGGCGCTGACGCTGGCGCGGCCGGAGGGAATACTGGCCGCGGCGATATTGGCGGGGCTCGCTTTAGCGGCCCGGGAGCCGAAGGGTAAGAGCGGCAACCCGAGGCCGCGGCGCTCGAAGTGGTTGGTCCTCCTCGGCCTCACCCCCGTCCCTGTCTACTTCGCCCTCAATTACTTCGTCGGCGGGCACCTTGCGTCGTCGAGCTTCCTGTCGAAGTCTATACTGGCGCAGACCACGGACCCTTGGACCGTGCGGGCGGCGACCGTGCTATCGTACACCATATACGTGGTCAAGAGTATCTTGGCCGGCCTGGACGGCTATTACCTTCGGGCGTACTTCAACGCCAATACGGTGTACGCCGCGGCCAATTATTTTGCGCCGCTCGCGCTGGCCTTCTTCCTGGTGGGGTGGGGCCGGGCGGCGCGGAAGTCATGGTCGGCGGGAAGGGCGTCGCCGGGCTTCGCCGCGGGCGTGGTGTTTTTGGCGTGCGTCGCCGCGGCGTGCGTGGCGTTGCCGTATACCCGCCATTACGCCCGTTATATCGCCCCTTATTTTCCGCTGTTCGTCATCGGCGTTCTCGGCGGCATCGACGGCCTGGCGTTCCTTATCCGCTACGGCCGGCCGCAGATAAGCCACGCGGCTATGTTTTGGACCGGGGCCGCGTATTTCCTGGTCTTCGGCCTTATATCCTCGGCCTACTTTTGGGTCGCCTACGGCATGTCCGCCAGGGATATCCGGTATCAGCATATAGCCGTCGCGCGCTTCATCGGCGAGAAAGTGCCGGCGGAGGCCAACGTCTTCACCCACGACGTCGGCGCGCTGGCGTACTACGGCGGGCGTAGAATCGTCGATATGGAGGGGTTGGTTACGCGCGACGCGTGGCGCTACGGCCGCGAGGGTTTGGGCGCCGTCTCCGAATTCGTGCGGCGGAACGGCAAGTACGGCGATTATTTCGCTGGTTACTTAAGCGTATACCCGTTCCGCAGTTCTGACGCGCTCGAGGTGTTGGCTTACTCGGGACAGCTTCTGACGACGACTATGGCCGGGGGGAGCGAGATGACGGTGGCCCGGTTCGCGCCCCACGTTTTCGAGCGGCCCCCTCCGCCGGAGAGCCGGGCGCTGGCGGGCTTCGAGTTGGTAGACGAGGTGAACGTGGCCGACGTCGCGTCCGAAGCCGCCCACGACTACCGCGTGCACCTGCGCGCCGCGACCATGATCCAGAGTTACGCCGCGGCGCGTCCCTTGTCGAGCGCGCCGGGGGCGGTCATTTTCGAGGCGGGTAGGGTGGTCTCCGGCCGGGAGGAATTCACGGTGGACGTTCCGCCGGGACGGGACGTGTTGGCCGTAGTCCGGTGCGAACCCCCTTACGGCGCCGCGGTTCGCGTCAACGGCGTATTCGCCGGGAATTGGGTCGTCCCGCCGACGGCGGGGGACGTTTACCGCGACGGCTCGTTCCCGATCTGGAGGCGGTTCGTCCGGGGCCGGCAGCTCCGTATTTCCCTGGAGACGCTCAGCGACGACCTGACGTACAACGCGCCGGTCCATTATTACTTTTACTCGCGAAAGGAGTAGTCGGCTTGCCGGCGCGCCGGAACGCTTCGTTGGTATCGGCCCTCCCGTGGGCCTTTTTGTTGGGCGGCTTCGCGCTGTACGGCTTGGGCGCGGCGCCGGGCCTCTCCATATTGGATTCGGGGGAGTTCCTGGGGGTGGCGGCGACGCTGGGCGTGGCGCACCCGACGGGGTACCCGCTGTACG
The DNA here is from genome assembly GCA_035529855.1 of bacterium. Lineage (NCBI taxonomy): Bacteria > bacterium. The sequence continues at coordinate 550 of DATKVX010000106.1, read as the reverse complement.
CGTTGCTGGGGCAGCTGGCGACGTTTTTCCCGTGGGGGGAGCAGGCGTTTTTGATAAATTTGGTATCGGCGGCCGCGGCGGCGGGGGCGGCGTTCTTCCTGGCGCTGGCGGCTCGGGAGTTGGCGCGGCAGCTGGGTGTGGGGGAAATGGGGGAGGCGTTGGCGATGGCGGCGGCGGGCCTTTTGGCGTTGGCGGGGAGGACGCTGTGGTCGGTGGCGACGATGGCGGAGGTGTACGCGCTCAACGCATTATTTTGGGCGGCGCTGCTGTGGGCGGCGCTGCGTTTGCGGCGGACGGGTGCGGCGCGGGAGCTGTACGTTCTGGCGCTGGTCGGCGGCCTATCGTTGGCGAACCATATGACGGTCGCGTTGTTTTTCCCGGCGCTGCTTTTTATTGGATGGCCCGGGCGGGGGAAGGCGAAGACGCTGGCGCGGGCGCTGCCGTTGGCGGCGGCCTTTTTATTGGCGGGGGTCTCGGTGAACCTCTACACGCCGTTGCGGGCGGCGCGGCAGCCGCTCTTCAACTGGAACGACCCCTCCACCGCGGCCTC
>DATKVX010000105.1 GCA_035529855.1 bacterium | reverse complement strand
TGGTACGGAATCGTTTTCTTTTCGTAAAGGCTCAATACCTGAAACCGGCGCAATTCCCGCTCCTTTAAATACGTCTTCCTCTTCATGATGTGACATTATTACTCGGGAGCTACTTGTGCCATTATTATATGGGAACCACACTCCTCCGAAATAGGAGTTGACACCCGACGGGGCGGATGTTAGATTTCACGGCGATTTCTTTTTACGGATTAAACCACTCCACAAGTACCGCGGCGAGTTGGTTATGGCAAGTAAATCTCAGAAGCGGCGCATAGGCGACGTGGAATACGGTTCGTACATCGCGGACGGCGCCGAGGTCCGCGGCGCGTACCGCGGCCGAACGAATTTGCTCATCGCCGGCACTCTCCGCGGCGACGTCGAAGTGAACGGGACCGTTATGATTACGACGCCGGCGGGCGTGAACGGCGGCGTCTCCGCGGTAAACGTGATCGTTTCCGGCCGCGTCGAGGGCGACGTCAACGCCCGCAAAGTGGCCGAAGTAAGGCGGAAGGCCGTCATAAAGGGCAACGTCGTCGCCCGGGAAGTGTACGTCGAGGAGGGCGCCCAGGTGGGCGGCGAAATTATCGCCCACGGGAAGCGCGGCGTAACGTCCTTCCGGGAGCGGCGCCGCGCCGCCGAAGCGGCCCGCGCCGGGGGCGAGTGACCGACAGCTAATCAATCGGAACCGAGGAGATGCAGTTGACCGTGGAACGTAAAACCGTAGAAGGTATCGCCCAGAAGGGGCTCGAGGCGTCGCAGGCCGACGAGACGCTGTTGTTGGTCGAATCGTACGAACGCGCGTTGACGCGCTTCGGCGAGAACGAGATCCACCAGAACATGAGTGAGAACCACCTCCGCCTGACGGTCCAGGCCGCCGTCGGGAAGAAAGTGGGCGTCGCCCGCGGCAACGTCAACGAAGCGGCGGATGCCGCCCGCGTGGCCGAGATGGCGCTCGCCATCGCCCGCGTCCAGGGAGAGAAGGAAGACTACGCCGGCCTGGCCGAACCGGCCGACTTCCCGGCCGTGAAGGGCTACAGCGAAGCGACGGCCGGTTACGCCGCCGACGAGCGCGCCGACGCCGCCGGCGTGGTTATCGCCGCGGCCAAGGCCGCGAAGATGAAGGCCGCGGGGTCCTTCCGCACCGAGAAGGGCGCGTTCGCGGTGGCCAACTCCAAGGGCGTGATGGACTACCATCCCTACACCGAGGTGGAATTAGTTAGCGTTATCATGACCGACGACGCGAGCGGTTACTGCGAAGGCGGCGGGTGGGACGTGACGACGTTGGACGTCGGGGCGCTGGTGGAGGACGCCGTCCGGCGGGCCGAGCTCTCGAAGAAACCCCGCGCGGTGGGGCCGGGCCAATACGACCTGATCGTCGAGCCCTACGCCATCGACGAGCTTTTCAGCTGGCTCTCTTTCGTCGTCTTCGACACCCGCGCCTACCAGGAAGGCCGGAGCTTGCTCTCCAAGCGGATGGGCGAGAAGATAATGGGCGACAACGTAAGCATCGTCGACGACGGCCTTTCCGCCGAGACGGTCCCCCTTCCCTTCGACTTCGAGGGGGTGCCGCGGCAGCGGGTGACGCTCGTCGACCGGGGCGTCGCGAGCGGCCTGTGCTACGACCTGGCGACCGCGGCCAAAGAGGGTAAGAAGAGCACCGGCCACGCGCTGCCGCCGGGCGCGAGCTACGGCCCCTTCCCGCTCAACATAACCCTCGCGACCGGCGACTCCTCGCTCGAGGAGATGATAGCGTCGATGGAACGGGGCCTCTACGTCACCCGCTTTCACTACGTCAACGGCTTCGTCGAGCCTATGCAGGCGGTCTTTACCGGGATGACGCGCGACGGTACGTTCTGGGTCGAGGACGGCGAGATAAAATACGGCGTCAGGAACCTGCGCTGGACCGAGAGCATGCTGCGCGCTTTCTCGAACGTTAAGATGCTCGGGCGCGAACGCAGACTCGTCGGCGTGTCGGGCGGCATAAAGACGGTCGCGCCGGCGGTATACTTTAAGGACTTCACGTTCACCGGAACGACGGAGCACTGACCGAGGGGGCTTTATGGGAGGAGCGCGGACTAAATCCGTTACGGTGCGGCTCGAGCTGGACGTGAACGACAAACTCGACCGCTATTGCGCCGACGCCGCTCTGTCCAAATCGCTGATCGTCAACAGCGCGTTATCGCATTTTTTACGCGCCGGCGACGCGACGCGTACCGAGATAGTGCGCGAATACGTAAAGCGCGCGAAGCGACGGGCATAGCAACCGGTACGTCGTCGGGCAAGTAAAAATAGGCCGCCGCGAGTCGCGGCGGCTGCAGAACCAATAAACTTCCGAGAAGGGTGCGGACCCGGTTCCGGCACCTTTTTTTCTGCGGGCGTATTAACCCTCGTACGTAATACGGTATACCGCGCCGGCCTTGTCGTCGGACACGAGCAGCGCGCCGTCGGGCGCGACGAGTACGTCGACCGGCCGGCCCCACGCCTTCCGCCCCTGCAGCCACCCCTCGGCGAAAACCTCGTACGAGACGGCGCTGTCGCCGTCGAGGCGTACCGACGTGACGCGGTAGCCGATGGGGGTCGTCCGGTTCCAGGAGCCGTGCTCGGCGATGAATATCCGGCCGCGGTACGCGGGCGGGAACGTCTCGCCGGTATAGAACCGCATGCCGAGAGCGGCTACGTGGGGCCCGAGTTCCCGCGCCGGCGGCGTGAACGACGGCGGCTTTCCCTTCTTCCCGTACTTCGGGTCTAGGGTGTCTTTCCCGTGGACGTACGGGAAGCCGAAGTGCAGGCCGGCCGTCGGCGCCCGGTTGAGCTCGTCGGGCGGTACGTTGTCCCCCATCCAGTCGCGGCCGTTGTCCGTAAACCACAGCTCGCCCGTCTCGGGGTGCCAGTCGAAGCCGACGGTATTGCGGACGCCGGAGGCGAATACCTCGAGCTCGGAGCCGTCCGCGTTCATCCGCATTACCGACGCGTAGCGCTCGTCGGCGCGTTCGCATACGTTGCACGGCGCCCCCACCGGGACGTAGAGTTTACCGTCCGGGCCGAACCGGATGAACTTCCAACCGTGCCACTCGTCTCGCGGGAAGGTGTCGTTGACGACGGCCGGCGCCGGCGGGTCGTCCAGCCGGCCTTCGACGCCGTCGAACCTGATTACGCGGTGGATTTCGGCGACGTACAGCGCGCCGCCGCGGAACGCGACGCCGTTGGGGTTGTTCAGGTCTTCGGCGACCGTCGCGACGGCGTCGGCGCGGCCGTCGCCGTCCCGGTCCGGCAGCGCGTAAACCTTGCCCTGTTTACGCGTGCCGACGAAGAGGGTGCCTTTCTCGCCCAGCGCCAGCGAGCGGGCACCCGGAACGGGGTACGCGTAAACGCCGACGCGGAAACCGGGGGGTAGTTTGATTTCGTCTATGGGAAGGCCGTGGCCCCAATCCTCCGTCGCGACGGCCGCCGGCGCGCCGTCCGCCAGCGGTGCCGCGTCGGTGGGCGGCGGCGTTTTGTCGACGAAGCCGCACGCGGCCGTAAGGAAGGCCGCGGTTATGCCTGCGGCCGCGGCCCCGTAAAACCCGGCCCGGGCGAAGGTATCCCGGGCGAAGCGCCCGCTTGTTCTCGAGCCCCCAAAACGCATAATTTTATTTCGGCGGAAAAGGAGTTACGAGCCGTAATTTTCTACCAGGTAGTCGAGCACCGTTCCCTTCTCGGCGTCGTTCAACTTGGCCCCTGTTTCTATCATCTCGTCGACGATTTTTTCCCAGCCGGCCCGGTCCGCCTCCTCCTTTGCAACGCGCTCGAGGTCGTGGCAAACCGCGCACCGCGTCTCAAGGAGCACTTTACCGGGCGCTTCGCCAGCGGCGGGCGTTTCGACTTCGGTATCGTGCAGTTCCGCCATGGACGCGGGTTGGTCGCCGACCGGTTCGGCCGCGTAGGCTACCTTTTCCTTCGGGCCGCAACCGGCGAGCGCCAGGACGACGGCGGCCGGCAGCATTATAGTAAGAATCCGCAGCATATGATACGTCTCCTTTCCCGGTTCCCCTAAAGCGAGAACGTTGAAGGGTTTATCGGGCGGTACGGCAAAGGCGTTTCGGACAGCGGGGTAAAATTAACATAATCGGAAGCCAATATAAACGGGAAAAGCTGCGGTTCCTCCGGACGTTCTTGACAAGGCCCCTCGAGGGTGGTAACGTTGTGGTTAAAAAACGCATAGGAGAAGATATGAAGTTTATCGCGCTTTTGATATTGACGTACGCCGCCTGCGCCGGGGCGGTCCTTCCGGGCGAGTTGTTGGTCAGCAGTCCCAACCTCGTCGAGCCCTCCGGCGAGGCGGGTATTTGGTATTTGGCGGAGACGCCGGCGGGGTACTTCTACCTGGCGGACCGCCGGGCGCTGCCGCGGCTGGCGCCTTACCGCATCTGGGATGACGACCCCGAGACGTCGACGTATTATCTGGCGTACGAATACTCCCCGGGCGAGGCGGCCCGGGCGGACGCTTTCGGCGACGTGGCCCCCCTCGGCGACGACGCGTACCTTTTGGCGACGACGCGCGGTCGCGAGGCGGATTTGAGTTCGGCCGGCTTGCGGCTCGAGCTTATGCGGTTGGCGCCGACGACGCGGACGTCGGCCCGGGACGCCGGCGAGGAGCCGCCTCCCGCGTACTACGGCGGCGTCGACGCCGCGCTCAAAACGATTACCCGCGAGGAAGTCAAAGACTACCTCCTGACGCTCCAGGATTTCAAAACCCGGTTCTCGTACGCGGAGGGGTACGCCGAGGCCGCGGCCTGGGCGTACGACTTCTTCGACGAGCTGGGGTACGAGACGTCGTACGACGACTTCTTCGGCGTCTCGTTCGACGCCGTCTCGACGCCGACCGACGGCCGCAAGGCCTGGGTCACTACCGACGGCGGCACTATTTACCACACAAAAAACCGCGGCACCACCTGGAAGAAGCAGGACGCTCCCGCCAAGGGGTTCCTGTGGAGCGTCCAGTTCCTAAACGAGAACGTCGGCTACACGGTGGGAGCCGGCGGGACGTGTCTTAAGACCGCGAACGGCGGCGCGACGTGGACCGCGCAGCGCGTGCCTTTCGACGGTTATCTCTTCGGCGTGAGCTTCGTCGACGCGCAAAACGGTTGGGTCGGCGCGGAAGGCGGCCGGATATTTAAGACGTCGAACGGCGGCGCGTCGTGGACCGGGCAGACGACGCCCACGACCGAACGGCTGTACGACATATCCATGGCCGACGCGGCGCACGGTTGGGCGTGCGGCCGGGGGGGCGTCATACTCCGCACCGAAGACGGCCGGACGTGGACGAGACAGAGCAGCAACACCACCGACCGGCTTTACGGCGTCTACGCCGTGAGCGCCGACGAGGCGTGGTGCTGCGGTTGGTCGAAGTTGCTGCTCCACACCACCGACGGCGGCGAGAACTGGACTCGGGTGAACTTGACGGAACCGACCTGGGCCTACTTCTACGACGTTCGCTTCGGCGACGCCCGGCACGGTTACGTCGTCGGGTTGGACGGCGCGTTCCTGTACACCGACGACGGCGGCGCCACCTGGAAATATAAAAAGGTCGACGAGGAAAGCTTCCAGGGTTGCGATTTCACGGCCGGCGCTTTCGGCCTGCTCGCCGGCTCCGCGGCGCTGTACCGGACCGCCGACGGCGGCGGAACCTTCGACTCGTTGGTGGAGAGCTTCGACGACAAGTGGTTAAACGTCGTCGCCGAGAAGAAGGGTAAGGTCAAACCCGACGAAATCGTTATTCTGTGCGGCCACATGGATTCCACGTCCGAAGTGCCGCTGGAGAACGCGCCCGGCGCCGACGACAACGCCTCCGGGACCGCGGCCACGCTGGCCGGGGCGCGCGCCCTGGCCGACCTGGAATTCGAGCGGACGCTCCGCTTCATCGTGTGGGCCGGCGAGGAACAGGGCCTTCTGGGGAGCGCGTATTACGCCCGGAACGCGGCCGAAAATAACGAGAAGATCGTGGGCGTCGTCAACCTCGACATGGTGGCGTATGACGAGGAGGCCGGCCGGCGCGACGATACCTCCAACGTCGCCAACGACGCGTCGAAGTGGCTGGCCGAATATCTTATCGACGTCGGCGGCATATACGGGGTCGGCCACACCTTCGACTTGTTGGTCGAACCGCGCGCCGGCGGCTCGGACCACGCTTCCTTCTGGAACGCCGGGTACGACGCCATCTTCCTCATCGAGGGGACGAAGGGGCCCGGCGGCATACAGGATAACCCCTACTACCATAGTACGCGGGATACCGTCGACAAGCTGAGCATGAAGTTCCAGGTCGACTGCTCCCGCGCCGCCGCCGGTACGGTCGCGCACCTCGCGCACTTGTACGGCGCGGCGGCCGTACCCGAGCCCGCGCCTCCCGCCGGGGGGCCGGAGGCGTTCACGGTCTATCCCAACCCCTTCAAAGCCGGCTCGGGCGTGGACCACATCCGCTTCGCCGGCCTGGACGGCCGCTGCACCATAGAGGTATACGACCTGGCGGGCCGCCGCGTCTTCTCTTATTACCATACCGCGAGAACGACGCATTACGATTGGCTCGTGGTCTCGAGCGACGGCGAGGCCGTGGCCTCCGGCGTCTACTTCTACCGCGTAACGGGCGACGATATGGACGAGGCCGGCAAGCTGGCCGTCGTCCGCTAAGGCGGAATTTTTTACCGGAAAAAGAAGCCGGCCTGCGAAGGCCGGCTTATTATTATGGGGCGTTCGCGCGCCTAACCGAGTTCGGTGGTCGGCACGGTATCGGGGTTATAGGAGGGGACGAGCTCGCTCAGAAGCTTGACGGTCAGCGCGTGGTCCATCGCCGCCGCGGCTTCTTCCAGTTGGCGGATTTTGGGCGCCACTTCGTCGGCCTTGGCCTTGATGGGCGGCGGGATAGCCACCATAATTTCTTCGATGGGGGTTTCCTTCAGGTCCTCGTACGAGGCGAAGAGCTCCTCGCTCAGCCGCTCGCCCGGTTTTATTCCGATAAACTCGAGCGATATGTCTTTCTCGGGAACGTATCCCGAAAGGCGGATGAGGTCGTACGCCAGGTCGACGATGCGCACCGGCTTACCCATATCGAGGATCATTATCTCGCCGTTCTGGCCTATGGCCGACGCCTGGATGAGGAGCTCTACGGCCTCGTACACCGTCATGAAGTAGCGCGTCATATCGCGGTGGGTTACGGTCACCGGGCCGCCCTGGGCGATCTGCCTTTTAAAGAGCGTAATGACGCTGCCCCGCGAACCGAGGACGTTGCCGAAGCGGACCGTAACGAACTCGGTGGGGCCCCGGTCGCGTATGCACTGCACCACCAGCTCGGCGACCATCTTCGCGGCCCCCATGGCGCTCACCGGGTTCACCGCTTTGTCGGTGGATATCAGGACGAAGCGGCCGGCGCCGGCCCGCAACGCCTCCTCCGCGACGACGTGGGTGCCGGTAACGTTGTTCTTGACCGCTTCCTCGATGTTCCGTTCCATCAGCGTGATGTGCTTGTGGGCCGCGGCGTGGTATATGATGTCGGGCCGGTAGCGCTCGAATATCGCCTTCATATGCTCCCGGTCGCGGACGTCGCCCACTACCGGAACGGCGTTCGCGGTCGCGAACTTCTGCTCCAGCTCGAGCGCGACGTTGAAGATGCTGTTTTCGCCGTGGCCCAGCAGGACGAGGAGCGCCGGCTCGAACGACGTGAGCTGGCGGCACAGCTCCGAACCGATGGACCCGCCGGCGCCGGTTACGAGGATTTTCTTGCCGGTTACGCTCTCCCTTATCGGCTCCAACTCGAGGTCGATGGGGTCGCGTTTGAGCAGGTCTTCGACTTCGACGTCGCGGAGCTGGCTCAGGCGCGCGTCGCCGTGGATGATCTCGAAGATGCCGGGTAGGATGCGGTACGTGATGGCCGCCGCCATACACCGTTCCGCGATCCGGCGCACGGCGGCGCCGCCCGCCGACGGCATCGCGATCAGGACCTCGTCGACGCCGTACCGCTCGGCCGCGTTGGCCACTTCGGCGGTTACGCCTACCACCGGTACGCCGGCGACCTCCCGGCCGGTCTTGCTCCGGTCGTCGTCCAGGAAGGCGACCGCTTTCAAGCCCAGCCGAGGATGCTTGGCTATCTCCCGGGCGATCATTTCGCCCGCCTCGCCGGCGCCGCATATGATAACTTTTTTAATTCTGGTCGGGAAAGTGGAATCCATGGCCTTCAACAGCCTACGTTAAGCCTTAGGGCGCCTCCGTCGCCACCGTGTAGTCGTCGCCGATGATGATTTTAACGTCGTAGGAGGAGGGCTCGAGCCGGTCGTCGCCGAGGCCGAAGAGGGCCGCCGCGCGCAACGCCGCGTCGCGCCCTCCTTCCCCCGTTTCTATGACGGTCTTTTTATAATCGAAAGTGGCGGCGTTGCCCATCGCGACGACGGTGTAGCCGTTGGCCTCCAGCCGTTCTCTCATCTTGGCCGCCGCGCCTTCGATGCCGCACCCGTTCAGGACCTCGACGTTGGTATCCTCGGGCGCGGGAACGTTCTTGGCCAAAGCCTCGAGGATAAGTTGCGAAATATCCTGGCCGCAAATAATAGTGAAGTCCACGCGTTCCCGCGGGATATCGGCGGCCAGAGCCGCGGCCATTTCCTCGGCCCAATCCTCGAAACCGTCGCGGAAGTACACCGACGACTCGCCGGGGTACGCTATTTTGGGCCGACTTTGTTCGAAACGCACGGCGTTTCCGCACTCGACGTTGAAGTCCTCCAGTGCCGCGAGGGCGTTCCCGAAGCGCTGCGGGACGCTCGTGCCGTTTACGACCAGCGCCGAGACTCGTCCCGTCGCGGGCGTCGGGACTTCGGCCGTGGCGGCCGTGGCCGGGACCGCGGCCGTTTCCGCGGTCGGCGGCAGCGGCGGCTCCTCCGGTTTTTGCCGCCTGGATTTATAACGGAAGGCTACGATTATAATCGCGACGACGGCCAACGCGGCCACGACGCCGAGTACGACCCGCCACTTGCGGCCCCGCCGCCGTCGTTCGACCCTGACCAGCCTTCCCGATGAAACGCGTTTTTCCGCCATAGTTTAGCGGCCGCCCGGCCGGTGCCTTTATAACATACTTGGGGCGCGCGGGCAAGCTGGGCGAGGCGCCCTACTCGCCGTCCTTCAGGTAGTATTCTACCACCGCCGCCAGGTCCTGCGGCGTGTCTACGCCCCGCGACGTGAAATCGCCTACGACGACGCGGACGTTGAAGCCGTGCGCCAGCGCCCGCAGCATCTCCAACCCCTCGGCCGCCTCCAGCGGCGTAGGCTCCAGCGTCGTAAAACGCAAAAGGAATTCGCGGCGGTAGGCGTAGATGCCGACGTGCTTGAGGTAGGGGAGGTTTACCTGCGGCCGGTACCGGAACGGCACCATGGCCCGGGTGAAGTACAGGGCGTCGCCGTTCCTGTCGACCACCACTTTACAGACGTTGGCCGAGGAGAGCTCCGCGGCCGCGGAGGGCGGAAACGGCCGGGCGAGCGTCGCCATCTGGACGCTTTCGTCGTCGTCGAACGGCGCGGCCACCGCGTCGACCGCCGCGGCCTCTATCAGCGGCTCGTCCCCCTGGATGTTGACGTACACGTCGCCGGCGATCTGGGCCGCTACTTCTGCGACGCGGTCGGTGCCGCTGGGGTGCTCGGCCGCGGTCATAATTACGTCGTCGGTGAAATTCTTCGCGGCGTCGAATATGCGTTGGTCGTCGGTCGCGACGTAGAGGCGCTCGAGGCACGCGGCCCGGGCGCATCGCTCGTAAACCCTTTGGAGCATGGGCTTGCCGGCGACGTCCGCCAGCGCTTTGCCGGGAAACCGGCTCGAGGCGTACCGCGCGGGGATAACGCCCACGACCGTCAAACGCTCAGTCGCCATCGCCGCCTCCCCCGGGACCTTGGCCTTTCGCGATGCGTTCTATGAGCGACGTCGTGGAGTACCCTTTCAGGTACGGCAGCGACAGCACGTCGCCGCCCGCCGCGGTTACGACGTCGGCGCCCACGATATCCCCCGGCCGCCAATCCCCGCCTTTGACCAGCACGTCCGGGACGAGGAATTTTATCAGCTCGAGCGGCGTGTCCTCGTCGAAGACGGTGACGAAGCTTACGCACCACAGCGCCGCGACGACGAGGGCGCGGTCGCGCTCGGCGTTGAAAGGCCGCCCCGGGCCCTTCGCGAGCCGCCGCGCGGAGCGGTCCGAGTTTACGGCGACCGCCAACACGTCGCCCAGCCGGCTCGCCTCCTCCAGGTAGCGGACGTGGCCGGCGTGCAGTATGTCGAAGACGCCGTTAGTGAAGACGACCCTCTGTCCCGCGGCCTGAAGGGCTCTGATGCGGTCGCGGAGGTCGGCGGAGTCCAGAATTTTGCTTTTATCGTCCATTTCGATACCCGGGGATGCCGGCCCTCTCTCGTCGCGTACTCGTCACCGGCCCCATATAAACCGCGATACGCGTCTGCGCGCCGGCTCGAAGAACCACGCCAGAAGCGACGTCCCGCGCGGCCGGCGGACCATCGACAGCTTCAGCAGCGGCGGCGCCAGGAACGTCGTGAGCGCCATGACGACGACCACCGCGGCGAAGAGGTCCGCGGTTACTACGCCCGCGCGGCGGCCGACTTCGGCGAAGATTAGGCCCACCTCGCCCCGCGGCGCCATCCCCACGCCGACGGCGGTGGAGTTGATGCGTCGGTCGAAGACGGTGAACCCGGAGAGCACCTTACCCACCATCGCGATGACGAAGAGTAAACCCGCGACGACGAGTATGGCGTGATTGGCCTCGTTGAAGGGGTTGAAGTAGCGTACGTCCACGTCGGCGCCGACCTTGACGAAGAAGATGGGCGTGAAGACGTACGCCACCGGTTTGAGCTCGCGGGCGATGACCTCGAACTTGCGGGTTCGGCCCAGCGCCAGGCCCGCGGCGAACGAACCGACGATGGCCGCGGAACCGACCAGCTCCGCGCTCAGCGACCACAGGAAGGCGAAAGCGATCGAGCCCACGATGAGCGTTCCGCTGGTGCGGGCCTTGTCTATTATCCGGACCAGGCGCTTCGCGAAGACGTTGCCGATGACGATGGCGCCGATGAAGAACGCCACCGCTACCGCCGTTATCTGTACTATCTTGAGGGGATGAACGTCGCCCGTAAGGGCCAGGTCGCGCACCACGGCCAGTATGATCAGGCCTATGATGTCGTCGGCCACCGCGGCCCCCAGGATAATCTTGGCCTCCGTGGTGTTAAGCTTGCCCAGGTCGGAGAGGACCCGCACCGTTATTCCGACGCTGGTGGCGGTTAGCGTCGCGCCCAGGAATATCGCCACCAGGTTGGTGTAGCCGAAGGCCACCGCGAAGACGAAGCCGCCGACGAAGGGCAGGATAACGCCGACCGCGGCCACCGCCAGCGAGCGCCGCCCCACCGCCAGGAGCTCGCGGATGTCGGTGGAGAGGCCGATTTCGAACAGCAGGATGATGACGCCGATGTCCGCCAGCAGGATGAAGACGTTGGCGTGGGGGTCGACTAATTTCAGGCCCCCTACGCCCAGGATGATACCCGCGATGAGCTCGCCCAGCACCGTCGGTTGGCCGATGCGGTTGGCCAGCTCGCCGAACGCCTTCGCGCCGACGAAGATGAGGATTAACGTTATGAGAAGGTGCGTCAGGTCCATAGCGTGCCGTCGATTGTCGCTATTCTATAATAAACGCGCCCCAGAAGGCAAACCGATTTTGCCGGGGCGCCGGCGCCCGGGACGTATCGAAAAAGCGCCGGCACTCGGCGCTTCCGGTTTACGGGTTCGAGGCCGGGCGGCCTTTTACGACTCATCCGCGGCCGGGACCGTGAAGGTGAACGTCGAGCCCTTGCCCTCCTCGCTTTCGACGTCGATGGTGGCGCCGTGGGCCTCGATTATGGCGCGGGCGATGTACAGGCCCAGGCCGGCGCCGCGCACGCGGCGGTCGCCGTCGGCCCGGAAGGTTTTGAACTTCTCGAAGAGGTGGGGGATGTCGGCCTTCGGGATGCCTACGCCGGTGTCGGCTACGCCTATGGTCACCATCCCGTCGGTGACGCCCCCGGCGAAGATCTTGACCAAGCGGCCCGAGGGGGTGAACTTGAGGGCGTTTCCGACGAGGTTGGAGAGGACCTGGAGCAGCTTGGCCTCGTCGCCCACGATCATCGGGAGCTCGGGCTCGACGGACGTCGAGAACTTTACGCCCTGTTTGCCGGCGATGACTTTGGCGCCGTCGTACGCTTCGCGGACCAGCTCCTCCACCGATATGGCCCGGGGCGTTATTTTGATGCCGGCTTCCTCGAGGCGGTAGAAGTCCAAAATGTTGTTGATGAGGTCTATGAGGCGTTTGGACTCTTTGGGGATGATGCGTACGAGGTTCATAATCCGCTCGTCGACCTCGCCCGCCAGCAGCTCTTCGATGATTTCGCCCGAGCCGAGGATACCGGTCATGGGCGTGCGGAGGTCGTGGACCAGCATGGATACGAAGTCCGCCTTCATCTCGTCGAGGCGGCGCAGTTCTTTGTTGGCGCGCTCGAGCTCCTCCGCCTTTTGGGTAACTTCTTCGATGAGCATCGAGTTGCGGAGGGCGACCGCCACCTGCCCCGACAGCGTCTCGAGGGCCGCGACGTCGGCCTCGTCGAACGCGTTGGGCCACCGGCTCTCGACGTTCAGCACGGCCATGACCTCGCCGCCGATCTTGATAGGAACGGCCAATTCCGACAGCATGGGCGGCAGGAAGTCGACTTCCAGGAAGTCGGCGTCGCGGGTCGTGTCCGGTACGAGCGCGGTTTTACCGGTCCCGACCACGCGGCCGCATACCCCCGAGCTGATGCTCTGGCGGTAGTCGACGCTTAGCGCCTTGGCTGCCCCCTGGACCTTGTACGCCTGTAACAACAGCGAGCGGGAATCTTTATCCACGGAGAGCAGCGTTACGTTCTGAAAGCGGAGGTCGTTTTGCACGCGTTCTACGACGGTGGGGTAGAGCTCGTTGATGTCCAGAACGGAGGATAAGAGATTGCCGATGGCGTTGAGGTCGTATAGCTGTTGGGTGCGTTGGGCCGCTTCCTCGAATAACCTGGCGTTCTGGAGCGCGACGGCGACCTGGTCGGCGAAGGTGGTCAGGATGTCCAGGTCTCCCTGGTGGAAGGCGCCCGGCTCGTCGTGGTAGACGCAGATGCACCCCAAGCTCCGGCCTTCGTAAACGATGGGCGCGTAGATTTCGGACCGCGCGCCGTCGTCGCCTTCGTCCGGGAAGCGGCTGTCGGCCTCGGTATCGACGACGAGCAGCGGCCGGCGCTTTTCGACTACCCACCCCGGCCGGCGCCGATGGGCGGTCAGCTCGGCTATTTCGACGTCCTCGGCGCCCAGGTTCAAGCTCGCGACGATTTTGAATTGCCGGTGGGTATCGTCGTAGAAGTAAACCGCTCCCCGGAGGAAAGCCAGGAAATTCCCGAGCTCTTTCAGTACCCGCACCATTAGTTTTTCGGGGTCGTGGATGGAGTTGATGACCTTCGTGATGTTGGCCATGGCGTGGAGCCTTTTGGTGCGGTTTCTCAACGTTTCGACCGCCGCCGCCTCTTCGGCCACGAGCGCCGCGTAGCTGACGAACAGCTCCAACATGAAAAGGCTTTCGTCGCCCGGCTTCTTGTTTTCGATCGGGTCGTCCAGCACGACGTAGCCGACGGCTTTTCCCTCCCGGCCGTACATTTTGACCAGGAACAGGTCGCGCGTATCCCAATCGCCTACGCGGCCGCCGCCCTCGAGCGGTTTCACCAGTCGTACGAGCTCTCCGGTTTCGGCCCCGAACGGGACGTAGTAGATGTTGCCGCTCCGGTACGGCTGGAGCGCTTCGCCTTCCAGGACGTCCTTCGTCCGCTGCGCCGACTCGAGCGTGCCGGCCAGGGCTTCGATCTCTTCGTCGGTGTAGCCCGCGGAGGCGGTTTGGGCCGGCCCGGCGCCCGGGCCGAAGACCTTCAGATATACCTTTCCCCAACCCAAACCCTTTATCCCTTTAACGATTAACTGGAACTTGTCGGCCAGGCTCTCGTGCTCGCGAATCCGGCCCGCGACGCGGAAGAGGTGGGCCAACCGATTACGCTCGAAGACGAGTCGGTCCGTCTTTTCTTCCAATTCCTGTTCCAGCCGGACGTGCGGCGTGATGTTGTCGTTGACCGCGACCAGGCCGACGACGTGCCCCTGCGGGTCGCGCAGCGGCGAGATCCTGAGGTCGAGGAATTCTTCGCGGCCGAAGCGGTCTTTGTGGCGGAACCGCTCTATGCGGTAGGGTTTGCCCGTCTCCAGGACTTTGTACAACCTCTCGCGGGCCTTCTTGCGGCCCATCTGCTCCAGCTCGAGGTTGGGCAGTAGTTCGAATAAATTGCGGCCCACCGCGTCCTCTTCCGGTATCCCGGACTCCACCTCCTGCCCTTGCGACCAGTACGTTATCCGGAATTGGCGGTCGCAGGCGATTATCCCGACGGGGAGATTGGCCAGGAGGTATTCCTGCGGCGGCCGCGCCGGGCTTTCGCGTTCGGTTTGGATCGTCGCGATTAAAATTTCTTCGCCGTCCGCGGTGGCGGGTTTGGCGTCGAGGGAGGCGTCGGCGATATCGCCCTCGCTCGATATTATTTTTACGGGCACGGCCGCGACGCCGCCCTCGGCCCGGGCGCGCGTCCAAAGGTCGTCCACCTGGCCTTCGCCCCCCGTGAGGATGCCGGCGAAGCGCCGGCCGACGATGTCGGCGGCGTCGTAACCGAATATCGTTCCGGCGGCGTTCGCGGCGGCCGCGATTATGCCGTCGGCGTCGACGATAAACGCCGGCCTACCGCCCAGGCTGGCGGCCTGAGCCAACGCGGCCGTAAAACCCGCGGCGGCGTTACTAGGGTGAGGGGTCTTCGCCATTTTACGTTGGTATGCGCGCCGGCGGGCCGGTCCGCGTTCCCCGCCGGCCGCACGACATCGTTTTCCGACGCTACGTTTAAAAAATTATAACACTTTCCCATTAATGCGTCAAACAAACGCCTTAACCGCTCGGCGGCTTAGAACAGGTCCGCGAACGCTAAACTCTTTATTTCCAAGCCGGTATGGTAACGGAGGTGGGCGCGGATGAAAGAGAGGGTTTGCTCGACGAGTTCGGGGCCGGCCTTTACTAGGCCGAGCCGCGCCGGCTCGAGCGACGCTAGCGTACGCACGTAGTTATAAGCCGCCGGCGATAGCGTTATTAAATCGCCCCCGGCGGGTTGGCAATCGCGACATACGACGGTCCCTTCTTTGAGGACCAATGCCACCCCCTCCCGGGGATTCGCCCGGCCGCAGCGCGAGCACTTGGCGATATCCGGTTTCAACCCCAACCGCGCCGCCAGCTTAACCAGGAATTGCGACAGCAGCGCCGCCGGGGGCCCGCCGTCGTCGAGCGCCGCTACCGAAGCCGCCACCAGCTCGTACAGCGCCGCGTCGGCGTCGCCTTCGCCGCTCAGTTTATCGGTAGCTTCCACTACGGCCAGGCCGTAGGGGAGGCTTCGCGCGTCCTCGCGGAGGTAGCGCCCGGGCGTTATGATCGCCGTTTCGGCCAGCGTGAATAAGTCCTTACCCTCGCGCCAATAGAAGACGAACTCGCCGTGGGTCAGGGGCTCGAGCGCGGCGCCGAATTTGTTCTTGAGGACGCGCGCTCCCTTGGCCAGCAGTTGGAGCTTGCCGGCGTCGCGCGTATAGACCACGGCGATGCGCGAGGACTCGCCGAAGTCCCGCCGCCGAAGCACCACCCCCTCGGTTCGGATTATTTCGGTCACGACCGCCTAGCCCAGATAACCCATTCCCTGCAACCGGGCGCGGACGGCGGCGTCCTCGCCGTCGACGTAACCGACGTCGCCGACGTCGTAATCGAAATAGCTCGGCGGCGCCGCGGCCAGGAGCTCGGGTTTTACGATTTCGGTCAGGACGCGCCCGTCCAGCCCCGCCGGTACGGCCTCTCCCATCAGGTACGTCGCGGTCGGGTATACGTCGGCCAGGTTCGCGTCGGCCGGCGTCGCGCCCGCCGATATGGCGGGGCCTCGGGCGAATAGAATGCCTTCCCGGCGGTGTTCGCCGGGTCGGCGCCGACGCGGCGCGACCGCCGGGTCGTCGGAGAACTCCCTGAGGCGGACGCCGTCCTCCCACAGCGGCAGGTAGACGTCGGGCGCGTCGTCCAGGAACGGCCCGTGGTATACCTCTTCCCGGCGCAGGGCCCGGGCGGCCAGGCCCGGGTGCAATTCGTCCAGGCTCGCGATCAAATCTTCGCGGACCTTTTCGTAATCGGCGCGGCCCACGATGCCCTCGCGCTCCCGGCCGGCGACGTTGAGGTAGACGCCGTACTGCGTCGCGGTCCCGGGGAAGGCTTTGGTCCTGCTCCAGTCCACCGCGGCGAAAACCGAGAGTCGCTCCATAATTCGGCCTCGCGCCGCGGCCCGCCAACGGCGCGGCAGCCGCTTGCGGAGGTCGAACGCGTCCAGCCTGGCCACCGCGTCCATAAAGCGGCGCGGCGACGGCCCCTTCTTTTGGTGCAGCGTCATAAAGCCGCGGCGGACGAGGTGCCCGGCGAGGTCGACCTCGCGCTCGGCGGGGCCGAAGCCGTGGTCGGAGACGACCATCGCCGTGACGTCGGCGTCGCCGGCTTCCAGGAATTCGCCCAGCGTACCGTCGAGCCACTCGTAGTGTTCGCGGACCAACTCGGGCCGGTCCCAGTAAAAATGCATCAGGCGGTCGACGCCCGTGAAGACGACGGCGAAGAGGTCCGGCCGCTTCGACTCCCACAGGTAAAGCGCCACCCTCTTGCGCGCCCCCTCGACGCGGCGCAACTCCCGGAGGAAATCCTCCTCGGCGACTTCCTCGAAATAGGCCGGGTCCATATCGACGAAGTAGTCGCCGACGGCCCGCATCTCGGCGCCGAGGGATGGCGGGTAGAGGAATTCGTCGGCGAACTTCGGCGTGAGCATCCCCGGGACGACGAAGCCGTTGACGGCGCGGGGCGGGAAGGTTAGCGGTACGTTCACGGCGCCCACGGTCCGGCCGGCCGACGAAAGGGTGTCGAAGATGCGCGCCGCCCGCAGCGCGGACGCGTTCTGCAGGCGGCGGTGGTAGCCGCGCCCGGGGGGCGCCAGGAAGTCGAAGACGCCGTGGCGGCCGGGGTTAAGGCCGGTCTGGAAGGTGGCCCAGGCCGGCGCCGTAAGCGGCGGACATACCGTGTACAGTACGCCGGCCGCGCCCTCCGCCTTGAACCGGGCGAGGTTGGGGAGGCGCCCGGCTTCGAGCAGCGGCTCGATTACGTTGAACGTTCCGCCGTCTATGCCGAATATAAGAACGCGTTTTTTCACGTGGTTTGAGCCGAGCCGGTTCGCGACGCCTCCCATCGTTGCGCCGCCACTAAAGCGCCGGCGAGCGCGTACAGGATGGCCATAATTTCGTAATCGCCGAAGGTGTACTCGAAGAAGCCCTCTACCAGAAACCCGGTCGTGGCGCCGATGCCCGCCAGGCCCAAGGCCCGCGTCGTGGGCGAGCGGCCGCGCCGGTACCCCCGGGCGAAGAGTTTGAAGAGGGCGTACGCGAAAAAGGCGAAGGCGGCCAGGCCTACGACGCCCCGTTCGACGACGAGCTGGATATAATTATTGTGCGCGTGCGGTACCTGGCTCTCGAGCGAAGTCTCGTCCTTGTATTCGTCGTAGAGGTAGAGCGTGTTGTGGACGCCCACGCCGGTCAGCGGGTAGTCGCGGGCTATCCTCAGCGTAGTCCGCCAGATGTCGACCCGGAATTCGGGCGGTCCTTCCGCGTAGGCCGTACCGCGGTCGGTAGCGGCGTTTATTATAGATTCCGCCCGCTTTATGATGGGACGGGGCGCTATTAGGACGGCTAAAAGTACGACCGCCGGGAACGCCCACAGGACGCGGCGGTCCGCGATCACCGCCATTACGAAGACCGCCGCGGCGAGCCCTACCCACGCCGAACGGACCAGCGACGCGGCGAGGCCCGCCAGCATAACCGCGAACAGAACGCCGAGCCCTACGCGGCTCCGCGCCGAAAGGCGGCCCCGCAGGAATACCGCCAGCGCCACCGCCAGGACGAGCATCATTACGCCGCCGTACGTCATGTAGAACAGCCGGCCGCCGGGCCGGACCGTGAAGACGTCCGCGCCTTCCGCGACCGCGCGCGCAAATTGGAAGACGGCGTACGCCGAGTTCGCCGCCGCCGCGGCGAAGAAAGCAGCCAACATCGTTTTGGGGAGCCAGCGGGGCGGGTCCGTCAGGCCGAAGGCCACGGTGTAGTAGACCAACGGCGCGGCGTACGTGAGCGTCCAGAAGAACGAGCGATTGCCGAATTCCGCGCCGCCGACGAGGTAGGCCGTCGCCGACGAAATTATCATGGAGCCGTAGAGCGCGGCGAAGGGCCAATCGAGCGGCGTATGAAACGCCGGCAGCTTGCGCGTGAGGTCGGCCTTGACGATGAGCGGCAGCAGGACGAACGCGAAGATGGCCCAGTTGCACAGCGAGATGGAAAACGCCAACCCCGCGGCGAAAAGTATCCACCCCGGGTATTGCCACTTCCG
Source organism: bacterium (assembly GCA_035529855.1). Taxonomy (NCBI): domain Bacteria; species bacterium. The sequence continues at coordinate 13,299 of DATKVX010000105.1, read as the reverse complement.
CAGGAACCCGAGGACCCGGCGGAAGGCGGGGGAATCGTTTATGGGCGTCGGTACGGCCACGGATTTAATTATAAATTTCTCAGGATGCCCGTCTGACGCTGGTCCCGGCGGAAGTCGCCGCCCGCGATGAGCACGGTCTTGCACATCTCGAGCAGCCTCGAGCGCAGCCGCGGGCCGATGCGGTCGGCGAGCGTTTCCTCCGCGCCGGCCGGGTCGTCGAGGTAGTTCGTGGTGGCGATCAAGAGCCGGCGGTTGACGTAGCGCTGGTTGATGACGTACGAGAGGAAGTCGAGGGTCCAATCGCGTATCTTCATCGAGCCCAGGTCGTCTATGAGGAGTATTTCGGCGGCGACCAGCGGCTCGAGAATCGCGTACTCGTCGAACGTGCTGCCGGCGTACCTCTTCTTAACCTCCGCCAACAGGTCGGAGAAGTCGCACCACCGGCAGGCGGCGTCCTTTTTTAAAATAAGTTCTTGGATTACGCCCGAGGCGAGGTGGGTCTTGCCGACCCCCACCCCCCCCATAAAGAGTAGGCCGGCGTCCACCGCGGGGTAGTTGTCGACGAAACTCTCCGCGAAGCGCTTCGCCCTTATTACGCTCTCGTGGGTGAAACCCTGTACGATGTCGAAATTACCCAGCGAACACTCGCGATAGCGGGCCGGGATGCCCGCCGCGCTTACCCGGCGGCGCGTCGCCCGGACGCGCTGGCAGTCGCACACGCGGCCTCGCCGGACGCCCCGCTCCTCCTCCACCACGACGCCGGCGCCGAAGCACTTGGGGCACACTTCCACGTCGTCGTCGAACTCGACGTCGGGCAGCTTGAATTTCAGGCGGTCGTCTTCGGCCATAATCAAACCGTAAACGACGGGAGGCGGAACCGCTCCCGCAGCTTCCGCGTCGTTATCGCCCGCACGGTCCGCCGGGCGACGTCGGCCTCGAACTTTCGGCCGCGGAGTTCCGCGCGCGCGTCGCGCTCGAGGCGGGTCGCTTCCTCGGCCGGGAGCGTTTTCTCTATCTCGGTAAAGAGTTCTTTCTCTATCTCGTCCAGCTCGTTTTGTGCCGTTACGGCGTTTTTCGTTTCGGCCTTCTCGGCCAGTTGTCGGACGGCGGCCGCGGCGTCTTGGATTGCGGCCTTGGCTCGAGCGTCCGCGGCGCCGCGCGCCGTTTCCTCCAGCGCGGCCGCGAGCGCGGCCAACTTTTCGGCGAGGCTTTTACCCTCGAGCCGGCCTTCGCCCGCGCCCCGGGCGCCGGCCCGGCTCCGGCGGCGCTCTTCCTCCACCGCCCAACGGCACTGGCGCAGCGAGCGGATTTCGCCCCCGCGCCGAAAAGCCTCGTCTATTCCGCGGATGGCGACGGCGGCGTCGACGCCGGCCCGCTCCCAATCCGCCAGGCAAGCTAAATCGGCGGGCGAGAGCATGGTCCCGCGGCCGCGGCGTTCGACGAAGTGTTCGGCCACCGCGGCGAAGAAGTCGGCTCCTTTAGCGGCCGCTTTCATCTCGCGCTTGCTCGAGCGCGGGTTTTTTCCGCTCGTGCCCTCTCGCACGTCCGACGAACCACAGCGTTATGGCGCCGGCGAGCAGCGCCGCGGTTACGAGCGAGGCCGGAAGAACGTGGCCTTCGACCAGGTCCAGCGCCCGCATCAGGATGTGGCCCGCCGCCAGCGCCGCGGCGAAGAGAACCGCGTCCGGGAAGCTCGCCCCCGGCGCGCGGCTGAATAACAGAGAGAAGAAGCCGCCGACGGCGCGCAGGACGCGGCGGCGTTCGGCCACCAGGACCTCGGCCGCGGCCAAAAATATTATCAAACACGCGAAGAGGAAAGGCCAATTTCCGAATATACCGTATATGCCGACGCCCACCGCGCTGAACCACTCCAGCAGAAACGCGGCGACGACCGGCGCCAGTACGTTGCGCGTCCGCTCGCACAGGTAGGCGAGTGCGAGCGCTTCCGGCAGCCGCCAGGCCAGGAACGCCGCCCACGACGCGTAGCCCCCCGGCCAGTACGAGCCGCCCACGGCGGGCCAAATCGACGTCGTCGCGGCCAGCGTCGCCGCCGCGACCAGGCCCGCGCGCCGGCCCAGCGCGCCGCCCACGAACCCCTGGACGTATCCGTAGAACAGGTAGGCCGCGGCCACGCCCAACAAGACGCGCGCCATTATCGCGAACGGGCCCTGCGTGAGAAGCGAGGTCGGCAGCGTCGTGAAAAAGTCCGTACCCTTGAAGTGCAGCGCTACCAGCAGCGCGGCGCGATATAACGTTAATATGACGGCCGCGGCGAAGCCGTAGTATAGCGTGCGGCCGAACGACGAACCGCCCCGGCGGTAGAAAGGCGCGCCCGGCCCGGGCCCCGGCAAGACAAGCCGCAGGAGTACGGTGCCGGCCAGCGTCATCCCGAACAAGAAAGCCGCCTTTATCAGGCTCGCCGGCGCGCCGTGCATCGCCGCCAAAGAGCCCGTGGGGCAGAAGGCCAGCACGACGGCGAGCACTTCTAAGAAGACCGCGAAGGCGAGGAGTATAGAGATGTCGTTCCGGTTGCCGGCGTTCATTCAGCTCCTCCGGGAACGTCGATTTTTCTTGGCCTTGGTTTTGGTCGCGGCGCTCGGCTCGCCCGGGCCGCCGCGCAGCTCGCGTATCCGGTCGCGGAGGGCCGCGGCCTTCTCGAACGCGAGTTCTTCCGCGGCGCGCCGCATCTCGTACTCCAGCAGCGCCAGGAACGCCTGAACGTCGGCGGGCTCTTCGGGCGCGGGCGCGTCCTCGAGCCGCCGGCCCGCGTCCGCCACCGACGTCGTCGCCAGCACGGCCTCCACCGACTTCACGATGCTCCGGGGTTCGATGCCGTGCTCGCGGTTGTACTCGAGCTGGGTCTGCCGGCGCCGCCCCGACTCCCGCACCGCGTTCTTGATGGACTTCGTAACGCGGTCGGCGTAGAGCACGACCTTGCCGCCGGCGTGGCGCGCCGCGCGGCCCGCCGTCTGGATGATGGACCGCTCGTCGCGCAGGAAGCCCTCCTTGTCGGCGTCCAGGATGGCCACCAGCGAGACCTCGGGCAAGTCCAGCCCTTCGCGCAGCAGGTTGATGCCGACGACGACGTCTATCTCGCCCAAACGTAAATCGCGCAGTATCTCCACGCGCTCGATGGCGTCCAGCTCGGAGTGCAGGTACTTCACGTTGAAGTCCAGGCCCGCCAGGAACTCGGCCAGGTCCTCGGACATCCGTTTCGTTAGCGTCGTGACCAACGCGCGCTCGTTCCGGGACACGACGTCGCGTAGCTCGCCGACGAGGTCGTCCACCTGGCCTTCCGCCGGCTTGACCACCACCGGCGGGTCGACCAGGCCCGTGGGCCGGATGAGCTGCTCCGCTACCTGGGAGGAATGCTCGAGCTCGTACGGCGCGGGCGTGGCCGACGTGTACACGAGCTGTGGCACGAGCTCCTCGAATTCGTCGAAGCGGAGGGGCCTGTTGTCCAGGGCCGACGGCAGCCGGAAGCCGTACTCCACCAGCACCTCTTTGCGGGCGCGGTCGCCGTTGTACATCCCGCGGACCTGCGGCAGCGTAACGTGCGATTCGTCGACGATGCAGAGCCATCGCTCGGGGAAGTAGTCGAGCAGGCAGTAGGGCCGCTCGCCCTCGAACCGGGCCGCCAGGTGGCGCGAGTAGTTCTCGATTCCGGGGCAGTAGCCGATCTCGCGCAAGAGCTCGACGTCGTGCCGCGTCCGCGTCTCCAGCCGCTGCGCCTCCACGATTTTATCGCGCTTCCTAAACCACGCCAGCCGTTCCTCCAGCTCGGCCTCGACGGCCGCCAGGCCGCGTTCTATCTTATCGGGCGCGGTGACGAAGTGCTTGGCGGGGTATATCGCGACGCGCTCGAGCGGCTGTAGCTTACGCACCGCGACGGGCTCGAGGCGCCAGACGTTCTCGACGACGTCGCCTTCGAACTCCACGCGCAGCGCTTCGTCCTCGTACGCCGGGAAGACGTCCACCACGTCGCCGCGGACGCGGAAGGTCCCCGGTTTGAACTCGACGTTGTCGCGTTCGTAGCGGATGGCGGCCAGGTCGCGGGTCAGCCGGCCTATCTCGAGCCGCTGGCCCCGTTCTATGAAAAGGTGGAACTTGCGGAACTCCTCGGGCGAGCCCAGGTTGTAGATGCACGAGACGGAGGCGACGATTACGACGTCGTCGCGGGCCAGCAGCGAGGCCGTGGCGCGCAGCCGCAAGCGTTCTATCTCCTCGTTGATGTCGGCGTCCTTCTCGATGTAGATATCCTGCGCCGGGAGGTACGCCTCCGGCTGGTAGTAGTCGTAGTATGATATGAAGTACTCGACGGCGTTGCGGGGGAAGAATTGGAGGAACTCGCCGTAGAGCTGCGCGGCGAGCGTTTTGTTGTGGCTGATGACGAGGGTGGGGAGGCCGACGTCGGCGATGACGTTGGCCATGGTGAAAGTTTTGCCCGAGCCTGTCACGCCCAGCAGCGTCTGGTGTTTTTGGCCGGCGCGGATGCCCGCCGCCAACCGCTCCACCGCCTGCGGCTGGTCGCCGGCGAGGCCGTAGTCGGCGACGAGCTCGAAGCGGGCCGTCACTACGCCTCCTCCTCCGCCGCTTCTTCCCACGATACGCGCGCGCCGTTCAGGCCCTCTTTGAGGACGTCGAGTTTCAGCAGGCGGCGAATTTGATCCTCGCGGTAGCGGCGCTTCTTGAGGATTTCCAGCTCGTCCTTGAAGAGGGATATGAGCGTTTTGAAGGGGACGTCGGCGGGAGACGAGGCCGCGACCTCCGTGAGGAACGTCGCGACGGTGCGCGCGATGGTGGGGTAGGCGTAGAACTCGAACGGCCGGCCGTCGGCGGGGAAGCTTTTAATAATCAATAGCTCGTCGGCCGGCAGGTACAGCGCCGGGTGGAGGAGCTGCCCTTTCTTGACGACGCCCTTGCACTTCCGCAGGACGAGGACGCGGTTGTGGAGGACGGCGAGGGCCTGCAGCAGCTCCGCGAATTCGACCGGCGCGTCCCACGACGCGAGCTCGAGTTTGATGACGCTGGCCGGGTACCGGCCTCTCGCTCCGAAGAGGGTTTCCACCGCCGGTTTTCCCTAGAGGGTGTTCCCCTTACCGTCCACCTTGGCGCCGCCCATGCGGTCGCGCAGCAGCGTGAAGATGACGTGCCCCAGCACCATGTGGACGTCCTCGACGATTTGCTCGTTGCGCGACGGCACCAGGACCGCGATGTCGGCGTGCTCCCTGGCCTTGCCGCCGTCGCCGCCGGAGAAGAGCACCCCGGTCCCGCCCAGTTCCTTTATGACCTTGAGGGCGTTGATGACGTTGGGTGACATCCCGCTGCCGGAGAACGCCACGGCCACGTCGCGCTCGTCCGCCAGGTTGTAGAGCTGCTCGCCGAAGGTGTTGGTGTAGTCGGTGTCGTTGGCCCAGGCGGTTATCACGGCGACGTTCGTCGAGAGCGATAGCGCCTTGATGCGCCGGCGGCCTACCGCGGCGGTCCCCTTCGCGAGGTCGCACGCCAGGTGCGCCGACGTCGCCGCGCCGCCGCCGTTCCCGAAGAGGAAAATGGTGCCGCGGTCCCGGTACGCGCGGTCGAAGACGTCCACCACGTCGCGCACCGCTTTGGCGTCCACCTCGCGGACCACCGCCGCCACCGACGCCAGATATTCGTCTATCTTATCCTCAACTCGCGACATATCGGCCTAACCTTTTTCGTCCAAGGTGCGGACGCCGTCGTAATCGAACCCGAAGTCGTACCGTTCGAAACCCTCGCCCGCCAGGTACGCCGCGACGGCTTCTTGGGCGGCGGGCGGCGCCATTACGAGGTAGAAACCCCCGGCCCCCGCGCCCGTCACTTTGACCGCCCAGGCGCCGAGCTCGCGGGCCCGGGCGCAGGCCGCGACCGTCTTCTCGTCCGCTATTTTGGCCGAGACCTTTTTCTTGGCCAGCCACGCCTCGTGCATAAGCTCGCCGAAGCGGGGCCAGTCGGCCTCCGCGGCGGCCGTACACATCCCGCCGGCGAGCTCCTTCATGCGGTGAAGGGCCTCGACGGTTTGGCGGTCGCCGGCGGCGACGCGAGCCCGCTGGCCGGTGAGGACTTCGGCGGAGTCGCGGCGGCGCCCCGAAAAGAATAACATAAAATAACGTTCGAATTCGCGCCGTTTTGACGCGGAAAGATTTACGGCTTCGCGCCGGACGTTATCTTTTTCGAAATAGAAATAGTTCAGGCCGCCGAAGGCCGCGGCGTACTGGTCCTGGCGGCCTATGGGTCGGCCCAGCTTTTCAATCTCTATGACGGACGCGGCCTCGGCCACCTCTTCCCTGGCGGGGCGGCGGCCGGCGAACAGGTGGAGGGCGTACGTGACGGCGACGCCGACGGCGCCCGAAGCCCCCAGGCCCGAGCCGGGCGGCAGGCCCGTTCGGACGGTCATTTCCACGCCCCCCGCGGGTCGGAGTTCGGCCAGTGTCCGGCCGACCAGCGCGACCTCGGCTCGAGGGTCCTTCAGGATTTCGGCCGGGTCGCCGTAATCCGCCCGGATTTCGAAGTCGTCCAGGATTAGCGACACGGTGCGGATGTCGAGGGGGCGCACCCGCACGCGCGCGCCCAGGCTCACCGCGGCCGAGAGGACCGCGCCGCCGTAGCGCTCCGCGTACGCGGGAAGGTCCGTCCCGCCGCCGGCGAACGCTATGCGGCAGGGGGCGAAGGCGGTCGCGATTTCCGATTTCGTGACCATAAGCCTCAAGCGGGCGTCGCGACGTAGATTACGCCGCTCCCCTGTTTGAACCATAGAGCGAGCGTTTGCAGCGCGGGCCGCAGGGCCAGTTTAAAATATATAAAACGGGCCGCCGTCTCGAGGGGAGAACCGACCCGGATTTCCGGCGGCGACAGGTACTTGCGGATGGCGCCGTAGTTGCCGCTGTAGCGGGCGAGGACGGCGAAGCCGTGTTTGCGGAGCATCGCCCTCAACGTCCGCGGCGTGAAGAACGCGACGTGGTAGGGGACCGCGTCCGGCGCGACGGTCCCCGGTTTTTTCCTCTCCCAAAGCGCCCGGCCGATTTTCTCCCAGTGGTAGAGCTCGTACGGGACCTGGACCAGGATGACGCCGCCCGGTTTGAGCGCCGCGCGGACGTTGGCGAGGGCCGCGCCCGGGTCGTAGAGGTGTTCGACGATATCGACGAGGTAGGCCGCGTCGAAGGACGCCGGCTCGAGCGCCGCCTCCTCCAACGGCCCCTCCGCGACTTCCAGGCCGAAATGCCGGCGGGCGTAGGCCGCGGCCTCCGCGGATACGTCGTTGCCGGCGACCTCCCAACGCTGCCGCCGCAACCACTCGAGCTGGAAGCCGTGGGCGCAGCCGCACTCCAACAGGCGCCCGGGGCCGGCGACGTGGCGACTGAGTAGCGCGAGCCGTTTCGCGAAGAGGCGCTCGTATACGCCGCGGAAGCGCTCGAAGGTCTCGACGTAGCCGTCGTAGCCGCCCGCGGCGTAGTACGTCTCGTCGTACAGGCGGCGCGCCGCCTCGCGCGTGGGCCGGGGCGAGAGGCGGACCAGGCCGCACCGCCGGCACTTGACGACGCCGAACCGGCCCTGCTGCGTCGAGAGCAGGCGGCCGTCGTCGGCGCCGCACAGCGGGCAGGACACTTCCTCGAGCGGAAGCGTCGCGAGCTCGAGCGGAGCTTGTGCCATTGCGCGTTTTATTAACCCAACTCTTCCGGGGGAAGGAAGTCGTCCAGCGCCACGGCCTCGTAGTGTTCTATTTCGTAGCCGCCTTCTTTCTTCACGGCGACAAGGAAGTCGAAGCGGAAGTCCGGCTCTTCCGCGGGGCGCTCCTTCTCCAGGAAGTGGAGCGCGGCCCGGTATACGCGCGACACCTTCCGGGGCGTGAATTGGGAGCGGGGGTCCACGCTCGCGCCCGCCCGGGCCGTTTTCACCTCTGCGAAGACGAGGCGGCCTTCCTTGGACGCGACGACGTCGAGCTCGCCGAAGGGGGTGTGGTAGTTGCGGGCGACGATTTCGAAGCCGCGCCGGCGTAAAAAATCGGCCGCGGCGTCCTCGCCCGCGCGGCCAAGCGTTCGGCGGGCCGCGGCCCGGCGCTCGCCGTCGCGCGTCATTGCCGGAAGAGGTCGTCGGCGTCGCCGAGGTGACGGGCCACGGGAGCGAAGCTGCGCCGGTGGGCCGGCGACGGCCCGAGCTTCGCCAGCGCCTTGAGGTGGCCCGCGGTGCCGTAGCCCTTGTGGACCGCGAAGCCGTACCCGGGGTATTTGTCGTCCAACAGCACCATAAGGCGGTCGCGGTAGACCTTGGCCATTATGGAAGCCGCGGCGATGGAGACGCAGCACGCGTCGCCCCGTACGATGGTCTTTTGCCGCACCGTCATCGGCACGGGCCTGTTGCCGTCCACCAGCAATAAGTCGGGCGCGGGCGCGAGGCGGACGCACGCTTTCCTCATCGCGAGCAGCGCGGCGTTCAGTATGTTTACGTCGTCGATGACTTTGGCCGACGCCACGCCCACGGCCCAGCTCGAGGCGCCCTCGGCCAGCGTCGCGTAAAGCTCGTCGCGCAGGCCGGCGTCGAGCCGCTTGGAGTCGCGGATGCCGGCGCAGTCGAATCCGGGCGGCAAGACGACCGCCGCGGCCACCACCGGCCCCGCCAGCGCGCCGCGGCCGGCTTCGTCCACCCCCGCCACGCGTGCTAAGCCCTCCTCCCAGAAGCGCCGCTCGAATTCTTCCAGCGTGAGCGGCCCGTCGGGCGAGGAGGGCCCGAAAAGCGTAGGCGCGTCTTCCGCCATAATTTAAGACGAATCTTCGGCGGTCGTCTCGTCCTCCGGCGCCTTTTCCTTCGCGGCTTTGGGCTCGGCGCGGCGCATGCGGCCTTCCTTCACGCGCGCTTTCTTGCCGACTTTGCGGCGCAGGTAGTAGAGCTTGGCCCGGCGCACTTTACCGCGGCGCACGACCTTCAAGCTCTTTACTCGCGGCGAGTGCAGGGGGAAGGTCCGCTCCACGCCCACGCCGGAGGCTATGCGCCGGACCGTAAAGGTTTCGCGCGGGCCGGCGCCCTTGCGGGCGATGACGACGCCTTCGAAAGGTTGGGTTCGCGTTCGGTCGCCTTCGACGATCTCGGCTTCCACGCGGACGGTATCGCCTACGTTGAAGTCCGGGACCTTATCTTTAAGCGCCGTCTTCTCTATTTCGCGAACGGCGGGATGCATTTCGGACACCTCGTTGCGTTGACTGGTAGTTAAATATAATAGCCGGCGTTAATTATTATCGTTGGCTCGAGTTTCGGTTTCAGCTGAGTATGCGGTCGACGTATATGGCGAACGCGGCCCGAACCGGCAGGTGGTTGAAGTCGCCGCTTCCCGCGAGCGGCTCGAGCACCGCGTCCGCGGCGAACAATATATCCTCCGTCAGGCCGTAGCCGGTACCGAACAACAACAGCACCGGCCTCCCGTCCGCCGCCGTCCACAGCTCTTCGGCCGGCAACGCGTCTCGCGTGGGCCGGGCCGTGGTGGCGACGACGAACGGCTCCCCGCCTTCCGCCGCGGCCACGTCGTCGAAGGCCGCTTCTACGGTCGGGACCATTTTCGCCGCCGCGAGCGCCCGCCGCCGCTGCGGGCTGTGCTCGGCGCCCACCCCCTCGCGCCAGTGGTAAATTATTTCGTCCACCAGGCGCTGCTGCGAATCGTACGGGTTCGTGACGTAATATCCGGCGACGCCGTACGTCAGCGCGACGCGGCCCAGGTCGTGCAGGTCCAGCGGCGTCACCGACGTCGCGACCGTTTCCCCCTCCCGGTTGTACACCGGCCAGTGGACCAGCGCGACGTACAGTTTACCCTTTTGTTCGCTTTTCGGGGCCACGGCCGTTCGCCGGCCTTCCTTAATCTTCGCCTTCCAGCAGCTCGGGCCGGACGTCGCGCGTTCTCTTCAGCGCCTGCTCGCGACGCCAGTTATCGACCTCGCCGTGGTTCCCCGAGAGCAGGACCTCCGGGACCGCCATCCCCCGGAACTCCCGCGGCCTGGTGTAGTGCGGATGGTCCAGCAGGCCGGTGGCGAACGAGTCCGTGGCCGCGGAGTCCTCGTCCCCCAGGACGCCGGGGACCAGCCGCGCCGCGGCGTCCACCACCGCCAGCGCCGCTATCTCGCCGCCCGAGAGGACGAAGTCGCCTAGCGAGATTTCCTCGTCGGCCAGGCCCTCGCGGACGCGCTCGTCGACGCCTTTGTACCGGCCGCAGAGCAGTATTAAATGCTCCCTTTCCGCGAGCGGCCGGCAGCCCTCCTGCGTAAGCGGCTTGCCCTGGGGCGTGAGGAAGACGCGCCAACCGCGGCCGAACTGCGCCTCCACGTCCTCCACCGCGCGGAAGAACGGCTCCGGCTTCATCACCATGCCGACGCCGCCGCCGTACGGGTAGTCGTCCACCGAGCGATAGGCGTCGTCGCTGTAGTTACGCAGGTCGTGGACGCGGGCTGCTACCAATCCCCGCTCGAGCGCCTTGCCCAACACGCCGACGGCCAGCGCGCCGTCGAAGAAGGTCGGGAATATCGTAACGATGTCGAAGGCGAGCGTCGGGGCCATACTATCCCTCGCGGTGGGGCACGATGACGATTTTTCCCCCCCGCTGAACTTCCGCGACGTGGGCCCGGACGAGGGGCACGTCGTACGTCCGGTCGCCGGCCTCGATTACCAGAACGTCGTGCGGGCCGGCCCCGTAAACGGCGACCACGGTGCCCGCGGTTTCGCCGGTCGTGGTTTCGACGGGCAGGCCGACGAGTTCGAACTCGTAGTATACGTCGGCGGGCGTTTCGGGGAGAGCCTCGGCGGGGACCGCGACCCTCCAATCTCTGTATTCTTCGGCCGCGGTGCGGTCGTCTATGCCGGCGAATTTTGCCAGGAAGCCGTCGCCCTTGGGCCGCCAGCCCTCGACCGTTGCCGCCACTTGGCACGTCGGCCCGAGCAGGACTACCGCCAGCCCGGGCCCCGGTACGAAAAATCCTTCCGTGAAATCGGTAACGACGACCTCGCCCTTAAGGCCGTGGGGTCGACGGATGAAGGCTATGGCGACTGCGCCGCCCACCGGGCGTTATTCCAATATCTCGAGCGCCGCGCGCTTATTCTGCTTCATCGCCGCGGCGTTCAATATCGTCCTGAGCGCCCGGGCCGTCCGGCCTTTCTTTCCGATTATCCGGCCGATGTCCTCGCGGTCAACCGAGATCTCGATTATCGTCGTTTTCTCGCCCGCGACCTCGTGGACCACTACCGACTCCGGCTTCTCGACCAAATTCTTCGCGATGTATTCGATCATGTCTCTCATCTCGGCACCTCCTGTGCCTCGAGCTCAGGTTTGGGGTTTAGGGCTGAAATCGGAAATCGAAATGAAAACGAATCGAAACTGATCTGGTCTAAAGCCTGGGCTGAATATTTAATCGGCCTATTCGCCGGTCGTCTTCCGTTCCGCGAACTTCTTCAATACGCCGGCCTTCGAGAGGAGGCGCTTCGCCGTCTCGGAAGGCGTCGCGCCCACCGAAAGCCAATACAGCGCTCGTTCCTCGTTCACCTCGGAGACCGCCGGGTCGGCCGTGGGCTCGTAGTAGCCCAGCGTCTCGATGAAGCGGCCGTCGCGCTTGGCGCGGCCGTCGGTCACGACCAACCGGTATCGCGGCGCGTTTTTCGCGCCCGTGCGTCGAAGTCTGATGCGAACAGCCAAGTATTTCCACCTCCGGACCTACGTGCTTTCGGCCCTAAGAGTCGAGTGCCGATTGAAGTTCCGCTATGGCCCGTAGCGGGTCCGGCGCGCCGAAGACCGCGCTCCCGGCGACGATAACGTCCGCGCCGGCGTCCGCCACGCGCCTAATATTATCATTTTTTACGCCGCCGTCAACCTCAATTAATACATCGCGGCCCGAAGCGTCGGCCATCGCGCGCGCGCGCGCTATCTTGGCCAGGCCGCCCTCGACGAACGCCTGGCCGCCGAACCCGGGGTTGACCGTCATTATCAAAATAAAATCGGCCAGGCCCAACACGTCCTCGAGTGCCGCGAGCGGCGTCGCCGGGTTGACCGCGGCGCCGGCCTTCTTGCCGGCCGCCTTCACCTGCTGCAGCGCGCGGTGGAGGTGGGGCGTGGCCTCGGCGTGCACCGTTATGACGTCCGCGCCCGCGGCGGCGAAGTCGTCGACGTACCGTTCCGGTTTCTCCACCATCAGGTGCGCGACCATTACGAGGTCGCCGGCGTCGTCCCGCAAATCGGCCGCCATCTTGGCGCCGAAGGATATGTTGGGGACGAACTCGCCGTCCATCACGTCGAGGTGCACGTACCTCAGGCCCGCGTCGCGGACGAGCCGCGTCGCCTCGGCCATCCGGCCGAAGTCCGCCGACAACAGCGACGGCGCGAGTTCCGCTTTTCGCTTCGCCATAACTTTAGGGCGCGGGCGGCCCGCTCGAGATTACGAGGTCCACCGCCTCGCCCTTCTTCACCTGCTCGCCGATGTCCGGCGCCTGGCGGATTATCCGGCTGGCGGGGACGGTCATTGACGGCTCGGTCGTGACGCTGCCCACGGCGAGCTCGTATTCTTTCAGCGTCTTGGCGGCCTCGTCCACCGTTAGGCCGACGAGGTTGGCCGGCATCAGGATCGTTACCTCTTCCGAGCCCAGGCTGACCAGCAGGTTTACCTTGGTGCCGCGGTTGACCTTATCGCGCGGCTTCGGCGTCTGGTCGATGACGTGGTCCTTGGGCACCGTGTCGTCGTGGACGTCGGTGACCTCGCCGACGTTAAGGCCGATGCGCGTGAGGACCAGCTCCGCCTGGCGCAGCGTCCGGCCGACGACGTTGGGGACGTGGACTTCGGCCAGGCCGGCGCTCACGCGTACTTTGACGGTCCGCCCCTTGCGCACCTTGATGCCCGGCTCCGGGTCCTGCTGGACGACGAAGCCCTCGGGCAGCGACGAGTCTTTCGCGACGCCGACTTCCTTCATCACCAGGCCGGCGTCGGCGAGCATCATCTCGGCCTCGTCCACGTTGTGGCCTATAATCTCCGGCACCGCGACCGACTCGCCGCCGGCTACGAACATACGGCCGAAGCCCACGACGAGTACGAGATAGCCCAATATTATCGCGACGAGCGCCGCGGCCACGAGGCGCACGAAACGAAGGAATCCCTTTACCAGGTCGACGCGTCCGATTTTAAGCTGCATAAATAAAACGCCCCGCGACGCGGGCGCGGCAAGTCGTAATTTTTAACATAAAAAGGTTTTTAAAGCAACCTTAAAAGCCGTTTGGCCTTTTACTACCATTTAAAAATGCCGCCCGGGCGGGCGGCTTTT
>DATKVX010000104.1 GCA_035529855.1 bacterium | reverse complement strand
AACCTGATGCCGCACATGGTCGGCGACGTCGTGCCGCTGGCGACGCCGGGTATGATAGATTTTTTGCGGGGGAAGAAACCGGCGACGGCGTAAGACAAGGGGCTTACTACGCTAAGGGGGATAAAAGAAGCGGCGGCCTTTAAGGCCGCCGCTTCCGCCATATCCGAAACTGGACGGCGGTGCGCCCCGAGTAAACATCCTATATCGTTACCGTCTTATGCCGCGCCGAGTGGGAGTTGATTTCGGCCGTACTTCGTAGGGCCGTACCTTCAGGTGCGGCCACCTTGAAAACCGGACGCCCGGCGATGCCGCGGACAAGGGGCTTAAGCCCCTTGTCAAACCACGTTGAAAAAGCAGCCCCTTCCGGAGCCGCTTTGCTTTCCAACGCTAAACCCGTAGGGCCGTACCTTCAGGTGCGGCCGCAATAAATTACTTATTAATATGAAGTACGGCGGCCAGACCTAAAGGCCAGGCCCTACGAAACCTATAAAAGCTCTAGACCTCCACCGTCTTATGCCGGGCCGAGTGGCAGTTGATGTTGACCGCCGCCGGGAAGGAGGCGATGTGGCGGCCGAAGGATTCCACGTGGACCGCCAAGGCCGTCGTCGAGCCGCCGTAACCCATCGGGCCGATGCCGAGCTTGTTGACGCGCTCGAGCAATTCCTTCTCAAGCTCCGCGTTCCAGACGTCCTCCGCCGGCTGACCCAGCGGCCTGAAGAGCGCCTTCTTGGCGAGGAACGCGCAGTACTCGAAGGTCCCGCCGATGCCGACGCCGACGACGATGGGCGGGCAGGGGTTCGGGCCGGCCTCGCGCACCGCCTCGACGACGAAGTCGATTATGCCGTCGCGGCCGTCCGCGGGCTTCATCATCTTGATGCGGCTCATGTTCTCGGAGCCGCCGCCCTTGGGCGCGAGGTGGATGACGAGCTTGTCGCCCTCCGTCGGGATTATGTGGATTACGGCGGGCGTATTGTCGCCGGTGTTCTTGCCGGCGACGGGGTGGACGACGATGGACTTCCGCAAGTAGCCGTCGGTGTAGCCCCGGCGCGTCCCCTCGTCGACGGCGTCGCGCAGGGACCCGCCGGTCACGTGGACGTCGTTGCCCAGCTCGACGATGAAGACGGCGAAGCCGCAATCCTGGCACAGCGGGTACTCGCCCCGGGCCGCGATTTCGGCGTTCTCCAGAAGCGACGATAGGATCTGCTTTCCTACCGGCGACTCCTCCTTCTCGCGGGAATCCTTGAGCGCCCGGACCGTATCGGCGGGCAGGTTATACCCGGCGTCGATGCACAAATCCTTGACTTTTTCGGCGATCTCGTCAACGGTTATCTCGCGCATATCGTCCCCTTCGGCACGGTGCCGGCCCGGGCGCGGCCGCGGCCGGCGTCGTTACGCTTGCGGTTGCCCTCTTCTATTTTACGTAATCCAAAACGATAACGCGCGGGTTCGCCATGTCCGCCGCCGTTATCTCGACCTCCGCGGCGCCGGCGCGCTCCACGTTCGCCTTCCCGGCCACGAAGTCGTCCACCGTCGCCAGCGGGAAGCCGCAGGCGTCCGTCTTGTAGTGCATCGGGATAACGACTTTGGCCTGAAGTTGCTCGGCCACCTTGGTCGCCGCCGCGGCGTCGATGGTGAAGAAGCCGCCCACCGGCGTGAGGAGAACGTCCACCGGTCCGATGACCTCGAGCTGCTCGTCGGTGAGCACGTGGCCCAGGTCGCCCAGAAAAGCGACTTTGATACCGTCCGCCTCGAACGTGAAGACGGTGTTCTCGCCACGTTCGCTCCCCCGGCTCTCGTCGTGGTAGGTATGCGTCCCGACGAACGTTATCCCCTTGGCCTTGTGCTCGCCCGGGCCCCGGATCACGACGGGCGTACCCGTAAGTTCGCCCGCGCCGGCGTGGTCATCGTGGTCGTGGGACTGCAACACGACGTCGCACGCGTCGCCGATGGCGCCGTAGCCGATGGCGCCGTCGTACGAGCCCGGAACGTACGGGTCGGTGCAAATATGCACGCCGTCGGCGGTGGTGATGCCGAAAGCCGAGTGTCCGTACCATTTAAATTTCATCCCGCGCCTCCGTTTCGTATTAAACGCTTCCTATTCGACCGCGAAATCCTCGGGCCGGATTTATCCTATCAATTATCGCTCGCGGCCACAAGCGGATAAGCCCCGTATCCGCCCCGAGTTTCGGTAACGTTCACCGAATTTCTACGGACCGCTCGATGGCGTCGAAGTAGGGGCGCGCGGTCTCGCGCTGCGGCTCGTATGCCGCGAAAGTGATGAAATAGTAGCGCTCGTCGCCGCGGGCGACGACGGCCCGCGTCCACACGCGCTCGCCGCCGCGCTTGGCGTAATACTCAAAAGCCCTGGCCGGCCGGCCGCCTATCGCGACGTCCGACGCCCATACTTCGCCGGCCGCGGCAACCTCACGCTCGAAGTCCGAAGCCACGACCTCGAGCGGCGCCGCGGACCACGCGCCCACGACGCTGAGGCCGGCGCCGACTGTCTCCTTGGCCCCCGGCGCCCGCACCTCCAGGATTAACGGCTCGACGCCCCGGCCGGCCCGCGCCTCCCACTCGCCGGGATACTCCAACTTAATTCCCCACGCCCTGTTCTCGAAAGGTACGACGTCCGCGGTCGCCGGCGGTTTACCGCCGCACGCCAACGCCGCGACGACGGCCGCCGCGGCGACGAAACCGTACCGGTCCCTACTCACCTTCGCTCGAGACAAGCCGTTCGAATCGTTCTTCGAAGAGGTCGCGTTCGGCGGCGCCGTAAATATGACCCCGCACGACGCCCTTATCGTCGACGAAATAGGTCTGGGGAATCCCGGGGTTCGCGCCAATATAATTATCGGCGGCCTCGCCGTCGTCGAGCAGCACCGGGTAGTTAATGCCGTACTGCTCGGCGAAGGCCGCGACGTCCGCGCCGGCCTCGTCCACCGATATGCTCAATACCGCGACGTCGTCGGCGTGGTCGCGGGCGAACGCTATTATGTCCGGTATTTCGTATTGGCACGGCGGGCACCACGTCGCCCAGATATTCAGTACCACCGGTTTGCCCTTAAAATCCGCCAGCCGGTATTCCCGGCCGTAGATATCGGTCAGCGTGAAATCGGGCGCGGCCTGCCCCGGCTTGACCGTCATGTTCGCCAGCTCTTCTTCGGCCGCTTTCTCCTCGGCGCGGGCGAGCAAGTCCCGGAACGCCTCGTCATCCTGTAATGGCGCCAGGTCCTCGTCGTTGCGGGCATAGCGCGCGAAAAGCGGCTCCGCGTCCAGGCTGGCCCGCAGGCAGTCGAGCGATTTCCCGGCGTCGCCCAGGCGCGCGTACGAGCACGCCATATTGTAGAAGACGCCCGGATACTCGAGCCGCTCCGAGGGTTCGACTTTACGCAGCGCTTCCTCGTACGCCGCCACCGCCATCCCGTAGTCCGGCTCCTCGCCCTCCAGGAAGACATCGCCGAGGGCGAAGTATACGTCCGCCGGCGCGAACTTGGCCGACGCGGCCTCGACCAGCTCCCGGTAGCGCTCCTCGTCGCCGGCGCGGTACGCGCCCCGGGCCGCGGCGACCATTTCGTCGAGCGAGGCCGTCGCCAGCTCGAGCTCCTCTTCGGCGCCGAACGACGCCGCCCCCAACGCGGCCGCCGCCAGGGCGGAAAAAATTACTTTTCTCATATAACCTTCCTTTGCATCGCCGAAAGATAACACAGCGGCCCCCGGGCCGCAAGTGCGACCGGGGCCCGACGCCGACGTAAGCGCCTCGCGCCTCTTCAACCGCTCGCGGCGGTCCGCTCCCAAAAGCGCAATCGACACGCCGGTATACAAAACGTACGACGACCAGTTCGTCGCGATATCGCTCGGTTTGACGTACGGAATCTACTAGCCACGGCGACGGCGGTATTGAAAAGAAAAGGCGGCCCCGAGCGGAGCCGCCTATTACTTTTGGTTCGGGCCGAGCTAAAGCTCGGCCCCTAC
This sequence comes from bacterium, assembly GCA_035529855.1. NCBI lineage: Bacteria > bacterium. The sequence goes on along the minus strand of DATKVX010000104.1, from coordinate 12,460 downwards.
ATGTTTACCCGTCGATCTTGAGCTTGCCGGTCTTCTTGGCCCACCGCTCGCCCAGCACGAAGCACGCGAAGCCGAGCGGTATCAGGACCACGCCCGAAATTACGAGTATGAGGAGGTCGCCGCCGACGTCGGCCAGGCCCACGCCGTCCAGGACGGCGGCGCGCATCGCCCGCAGCGTGTACGTCGCCGGCGAGACCACCGAGAACGGCTGCAGCCACGACGGCAGCACGCTCACGTCGTAGTAGACGCCGGACACCAGCAGGATGAGCGCCTGGAAGATGTGGGTGGCCTGCGAGCCGCGCTCCCGCGAAAGCAGCGGCAGGACCGCGCACGCGAGCCCCAATCCCAGGAACGGCAGGCTCGAGACGACGAGCACCACCGCCGCCGTCAGGAAGTTGGCGCCCGCCAGGCTAATGCCGAAGAACAGCGCGCACACCAGAAGCTGCACCGCGGCGCGCACCAGGCCGTACGTTATGGCGTAGAGGGCGTTGCCCATCAGCTGCGTGAACCGCTTCACCGGGGCCATAAACGTGTACTCCAGCGTCCCCTCCCACCGCTCCCAGGCGATGCACTCGCTGACCTCGTGGAAGAGGATGGAGAGGTAACCCCACAGGACCGCGCCTATCACCAGGAACATGACGAGCCGGGTGTCGCCGGTCCCGACGCCGATGAGGCCGATGGTCAACGCGCTCACGACGGTGTAGGTGAGGAACACCGCCTCCCAGCCGGCGTAGCGCTTCACCAACATGAAGTTGCGCTCGGCGAAGCCGATGCTGCACCAGAATTCGCGTAAGGCTCTCGCTTTGATGGTCATGTCGTTCCGCTCCCGTCGGCGCTCGCTAGCCGCCGTTTTCGTCGCCGAGCCACTCGGCGCCGGTGAATTTCAAGAAGGCGTCCTCCAACGTCTCGCCCGCTCCCCCGGCGCGCGCCGTCAACTCCGCCGGCGTCCCGATGGTAATTATACGCCCTTCGTGGAGTATGCCGACGCGGTCGCAGAGGCGTTCGGCCTCCTCCATATCGTGGGTGGTCAAGAGGACCGTCGTCCCCTCCTCGTCCCGCATCTCGCGGATGACGCGCTGCACCTCGCGCTTGGAGCGCGGGTCGAGGCCCGTCGTCGGCTCGTCCAACAACAGCAGCGCCGGCGCCGACATCAGCGCGCGCGTGGCCGCCACCTTCTGCCGTTCGCCCCGCGACAGGCTCTTTATCTGGTCGCGGAGGCGCTTGGGGTCGAAGCCGATGCGCTTGAGCAGGCCGTCGTAGCGCTCGCGCGCCAGCCGGGGGCTCAGGCCGTAGAGGCGGGCGGCGTAGCGCAGGTTCTCCGAGCCGGAGAGGACTTTGAAGAACGCCGCGTCCACCGCGACGCGGTTAATGAGCTCGCGCACCCGGCCCGGGTCCTTCTCCACGTTCAGGCCGAATACCTCGACCTGACCTTCGTCCGGAGCGAGCAGCGTCGATATTATCCGAATAAGCGTCGACTTGCCGGAGCCGTTCATGCCGATGAGGCCGAAGATCTCGCCCTTCTCGACGGCGAACGTCACCGCGGCGAGCGCGTCGAACTTGGGCCGCCGGCGCCAGAAGCCGCGGCGCTTACCCTCCGACCGCGGGAAGCGTTTCGTCAACCCTTCCACCTTCAGGGCCGGCCTGCCGTCGTTCATGGCCTCTGCCAGAAATCCGTCCAATTCGCGCTCGAGTTCGACGCGTTCGTACGTCCCGGTCGCCATCTCCGACCCTCCTTTCGGACCTCGCGTTAACGCTGTCTTTTTGCCGCTCATATCATCCTATCTCCATAACGGAGTCGTTGCCGTTAAAAAATAAAATCGAAAACCCACCGATTTCGGTCGGTGGGTCGGCGTAACCGTTGAGCGTAAATAATTTAATCTCAAAGAATTACACCTCGCCACCGGGCAGTAGGCACAGTAACCCACCCGCAAAAGATATTACCCTCCCGCGTTGTCCGCGGAAGGAGTTCCGGGTGGTATGCCAATTTATAGTTCGTAATCATAGATACTTCCTCTCGGCGTATTTAGCCGTATATATAACACACTATTCTAGAAAGTCAAGGTTTTTTTACGGCGTTTCGGCCGTTCTCAGAACGTCCGCGTCTGCGTCGTATAGAATTCTATCTCCGGGATGTCTATCAACCGAACCTGGAACCAGTATTCGAATTGTTCCTTCTCGGAGACTATTCGAAACTCGGCCTCCCAGCGGTGAAGGTTGCGATAGACGCGGTAGTGCTCGCTGATGAGGCGCCCCTCCGCAATATCGTAGTACGCGTCGTAGCCCAAGCGCCACTTCTTGGTGAGGTCGAAGGAGACGGCGCCCTTCAACGTGTGGAGGTCGAAGCCCCCTTCGGACCAGCTGTAGTCGTGAGTGAACGAGAAGTTCCAACCCCGGCCCATTCCCTCGCCGGCCTCGTAGCGCCGGCCGGTGATGGTGTCGATGTTGTAGACGTTGGGGTCGAGGTCCTCGTCCTCCGGGACGCGCGGTTTCCCGTAGGGGTCCGTGGCCTCGCGCCACGACTGGTCGAGCCCGCCTTCCTCCCGCGCCAACGGCCCGGTCGTAAACGATACCGTCGTCGTAGCGTCGAGGCCGAGGAGCGAGAAGTCGTACATATCGTTGGTGAGCTGGAGCCGGTGCGACAGGAAATACCAATCGCGGAAGTTGGGCGTAATCTCTACGGCGTTGACGAGGTTGCTGAGCGGCCGCTCGCCCGGGTAACTGAGCGGCCCCAGGTTATAGGCGGTGGTGGCGTCCCACGTCGCGAGGTTGACCACCTTCCCCAACGCCCCCGCCTTGCGCAGCCGCGGGATGGACTCGCCGCGCGGGCGCTCCAGGCCGCCGCGTTTGGGCCGGTACACGTCCTCCCACGAACGCGCCGGGCCCTCGGCGCCGGCCTCCTCCGCCCCCTCTTCCGCCTCCTCCTCTTCGGGGAACTTGATGTCGAACGATTGCCGCAGCGCGAGCGAGAGCATGCTCTGCTCGGGGTAGACCGCGCCGCCGGTGACCATCCACGACTGGTCAATATCGGGCCGGTAACTGTGCGTAACGGCGGGGTTGACGATGTGGCGGAAGACGGTGTCGCCGCGCTCGAAGATGCCGTAGACCTTGGTCGAGGCGCTGACCGTGGTGTCCCACGTGCCGAGGAAGCGACTGTTCCGGCCGAACTTGTCGCGGTCGTACCAGTAGCCGTGGCCGGCGGCCCCGGGGTCCAACCTCAAGTAGCGGAAGAGCGTCAGCGGCCGCGACGTCGAGAGGTCCGCCGAGCCCTCCTTGAGAACCGAGCCCGCCTCCTCGAAGTCGTAGTAGTTCACCCAGCCAGCGTTGTACTGGTAGTAGAAACGCGTCTCGGCCAGCTCTTTCCGCGTGGCGTAGAAGTTTACGCGGGGGAAAGGGTCCCTCGTCCGCTGGATGGTGCCGCCGTACGGCTCGGTCTCATGGGGCGGCACGGCGAAGAGCGTCATCGGCTGCGGCGAGCCGCCGCCCTCCTCGGTCTTCTGTTTGGTGAAGCGCGCGTCAAGCGAGAGCTGATAGTCGGTCCAGTTCTGCGAGACGTTGGCGAACGACTCGAGGTTCTGTTCGGTCCGGACCTCGAAATCTTCGTCGAAGTAGTCGTCGTACGCGGTGCTGTTGCGAAGGTCGAGGCGCAGCAGCGCCGCGGCGTCGTCGGTGAAGTCCTGGCGGTGGGAGGAATATATCTTCCACCACTCGGTCGCCGTATCGCGCTGGCGCATTTGGCTGGCGTAGAAGTTGTTGACGGTGGAGCGGCTGCCGTAGAGGTACACCAGGTTCGCGCCCTTGCGCCAACCCTTCTTGGCTTCGTAATCGAGGAGGAAGGTCGCGTCCGAGAAGTCGTTTATCACCCAGTAGAAGCCGTTGTTGACGACGAACTGGCCTTGCCGCCTGTAACGGATGTACGGCGACAGAAAGCCGGAGTGGCGGTCTTTGCGGAGGGAGAAGAAATAAAAAGGCGCCGCCGCCACCGGGACCTCGCCCATGAAGAGGACCGCGGGCCGCGCCACCACCTTGTCCTCCACGTAGATTTTGAGTTTGGGCGACCAGAAGCGGTAGTGCGGCTGGCCCAGGTCGCAGGTGGTGAACGAGCCGCGCTGCGCCGCGATGGTCTTCTCCTCGATCTTCTTTATGCGCCGGCCGCGGTAGTAGCCCTGGGCCGAATCGGCGTCGCCCCGCAATATGACGCCTTTCCCGGTCTCGAGGTCGTACGACATCCGCACGCCGAGCATGGTCTGGGTGGGGTCGGCCAGCTCGCAGTACCCCTCCGCGACGACGAGGTCGCGGCCCGAGAAGAACCGCACCCGGTCCGCGGTCAGCGTCGTTTCGCCGTACGACACGCGCGCGTCGCGGTACAGCGACACGGTGTCCTCCTTGACCAGGTATTCTATCCACCCCGCCTCTTCGTCCACCACGAAGCGCACTTCGTCCGGCGCTAGCGGCGGCTCCTCCAGCTCGGCGCGCGCCTCGCCCGCCGTCACGGCCTCCAGCGGCGCCGTAAGGCCGCGTTCCGCCCGGACCTTCGCCACCCACGCCGCGGCCTCCTCTCCCTCCAAAGAAAACTCCTCGTCGCCGGGGCCCCCGAAATACTTAAAAAAATCGCCGACTTCGCCCTCGTCGGGGTCTTGGAGGACGGTGGCGCCGGCCGGCGAGGCCGCGACCGCCAACGACATTAAAACAGGCCAAAGGTTTCTAAATTCTTTGCCCAACGCCTACGACCCGCGCGTAAAAAACTTCCCGCGCCGAACTCACTCCACCGCCGATAACACTCTTCCCCACCGCACGTGGCGCCAGAACTCGTACCACTTCGTTAGGCGGACGTCCTCGCCGTCAATTAAAATCTCGCCGCCGGCGTCGCAGATGTACTCCGGCCTCGTCGGCTCCTCGCCCCCTTCGGTCCCGGCGAGCCGCGTTCGGAAAAGGCGCGAGACGTGCGCGCGGTGCTTGGGGCAGTAGTCCGGGCACCACGACCAATACACGAGCGCGGTCCGACCCTTTATGAGGTCGCGCGGCACGAAACCCCAGTGCCGGCCGTCGCGGCTCTCGGCGCGGTTGTCGCCCATCACGAAGTACGCGTCCGGCGGGACCTTGAACGGCCCGAACTCGTAGGACGCCGCGTCGTACTGGTACGGCTCGCGCAGCGGTTGACCGTTAACGTATACGTAGGCCCTCTTCCCCATCACGACGTCGCCCGGAACGCCGATTACGCGCTTCACGTAGTCGCGCCGCGGGACGCGGCGGCGGTGGACGACGAGCTCGTACGTCTCGCGAAACCACTTGCCTACCGTCATCTCGTTGTCCTGGTGGGGATACTTGAAGACGACGACGTCGCCGCGGGCCGGCGCCCGGAAGCGGTAGCTCACCTTCTCCACCACTACGTAGTCGCCTACCAGGAGGGTTCGTTTCATGGAACCCGAAGGTATCTTGAAGGCCTGAACGACGAAAGCGCGCAGCACGAACGCGACGACCACGGCGACGAGTATCGCCTCGGCATAGTCGCGCCCGGCGGGTTTTCTCGCCGCGGTGCGCAGCCGGCGCGTCGGCTCGAGCCCTTCGCTTTCGCCGCCGTTTTTTTTCTCGGTCGACTTCATCTCGGCTTTAACGGCGCCCGGGCCGGCCGCGACGACGCGCGTGCGCCGCCGCCCGTCGCCCGGTAAAATCTTAATAAATGACTTGGCCCTAAAGAGGGCCAAGGTAAACGCGATACATAGTGACGCCGACCCGGCCGCGCGCCGCGCCCGGCTACTTGATTATCTTGGCCAGGAATTCGCGCAGGCGAAGCGTCGTCTGGCGAAGGCCGGCGCTCTGGATGAGCAGCGTTTGCCTCAACACGCGGTGCTCGTAAAGCGGGTCCGCGGCGCACACCGCCCAAAAATCTTCGGCCGAGAACCGCAAGTACTTTACCGGCGTCGCGGCCACGGCCGAAACGTAATGCTCCTTGCCGTCCATCACGGCGTCCAAACCGACGACGTCTCCCGGCTGCCACCGCAGCAGCACCAACCCCCGCTTCTCGTCCACCCGCTTTATGTAGTCGACGTTGCCTTCGACGACGACGTAAAGGCCGTCGGCCGGCTTCCCCTCGACGACGAGGGCCTCGCCCGCTTCGGCCTCGCCTTCCTCACAACGCGCCGCCGCCATCTCCAACGCCTGGGGCGGCAGCGTCTTAAAGAGTTTGCACTCGGCCAGTATTTTTAGGCGGCTTTCCACTGCTCGAGTTTAAAATTGGCTCAATTTATAATAGCCCTCGATCTTGGCCGTCGTCTCGCGGGCGCGTTCGCAGAAGGTTAATATTATCGCTTTGAGCAGTTTATTGGCCACCGGCATATCCTCGGCGATCAAGCGGTCGAACGCTTTGCGCTCGAGCCACAACAGGCGGCAGCTGCCGCGGGCGTATACCGTGGCCGATACCGGCGCGGCCTCGATGAGCGACATCTCGCCGAAGAAATCGCCCTCTCCCAAGAGTTTTATCTCCTCGGTCCCGGCGCCGGATATTTGCGTCGTGACGGAGCACTTGCCGGCGGCTATGAGGTAGAGCCGCTCGCCGGGGCCGCCCTCCTTGATGACCAACCGGCCGTCGTCGTACATCCCCTCGTCGACGACGATGCGGACCATGTCGAGTTCCTGGCCCGAGAACTCGCGGAAGAGACGGTTGCGCCTGAGCTCGTCGCGCGCGATCATCGCTCGCGCCGCCCCCATAAAAACCGCAGCAGGTCCGCGGCGCGAACGGTCCCCACCACCGCGCCGTCGTCGTCCACCACCACCGCCACCTCAGCGCTCGAATTTGCGAACGCCTCCACCACTTTCTCGGGCGGGTCGTTCACGTTCACCGTAAGGAAGCTCCGGTCCACGACGCCGGCGACGGACCGCAGCGTCGTCGCGGCGCGCGCCGGCGCCTCGAGCCGCGCCTCATACTCCACCAGCCGCTCCCGCGCCCACCGGTAGAACTTCACGCTCAGGACCCGGTCGAAGCCCAGGACCATCGGCACGGTGGGGCGGCCGGCGATGAAGTCGAGGTGGTTCTGGAGGGCGCACCGGTTGGCGTCCGCGTCCACCCGCAGGAAATACCGCAGCGACGAGTCGGGCACCAGGTCGTCGTCGTCATCGGGCACGGCGGAAAGGAACGTTATGTCCTTCAGGTCGCGCTCCCACGACGGCTCGTAGGCGTCGCCGGCCGCGATGGCCGCGCTCAGCTCGTCGTCCTGGTCGGTGTACTTCTCCGAATATTTCTCGAGGGTATCGACGGCGTCCGCCAGGAAGACCCCCAACGCACAGTCCACGCCCCAAATCGCGCCCGACAGCACGAAGGCCGCGTCGTCCGAGTGCCCGGGGCCGGCCCGGTCGCGGATGTACAGGTACCGGTACCGGTCGTCGTCTACTTCCTCCGGCGGCAGCTCGACGATCAGGCCGCTTTTGCGGAACTCCTCGATCTCGTCTTCGTGCGGTTCGTGCGACAACTTCTCGCTGTCGAGGCCCATCTCGCGCATGACGTCGGCATCCACGACGTAGCAGGAGCCGCCGCCGATGGTGATGCCGGTATCGGCCTCCACCGCGGCCCGCACGTCCGAGTTGTCGCGCATGCCGCCGACGTATATGCCGCGCAGGACGGCCGCGGGCTCGACCGCGAAATCGGCGAGGAACGGGATGGACAACAGCGGCTTGCCGTCGGCGTCCGCCAGCGCCGTCGCGTCGTCGCCGGTTATGGCGCGCTCGGCCCACCCGAAGACGTCGTCTATCAACTTCTGCCGCGCGCGTTTGACCTTCGCGGTGTCGAGCCGCAGCGCGCGGACGACGTCGGCGGTGGTGATGTCGACGAAGCGGCGCGGCCTGAACTCGCCGTGGCCGTTGTGGGCGTGGCCCTCGACCGTCTGGATCAATATCAGGCGCTCGACCGCGGCCGAGACGTCCAACCGCTCCCGGTGCAGCAGCCGGTCGAAATCCGCGCGTATAAGTCCTCGCAGTGCGTCGTCCATATTACCTGTGGCCTCGCGAAATTCTATAGTATGAAAACTGAAGTCCTATGTCAATCAAGCCATTACGAAAAAGCCCCCCGCTACGGGGGGCCGCCGGCGTCCTCGGCCTCGGGAGGCCGCTTGTAATAAGGCCCCTCCAGGTAACGCCGCTCGAGCTTCCGGGCCAATATCTTCAACGTCGCCGTTACCGGAACCGCGGCTAAAAAGCCCACCACGCCGAAGAACTTCGCGCCCACCAACATCGCGACCATGGTGACGACGGGGTGCAGGCCGACGCGGCGCCCCACTATCCGCGGCGCCAATATGTGGCCGTCGAATATATTTACGACGACGTACAACAGCAACGCCCATAGGAGGCGCGTTCCCACGTCCGGGCCCATCAGTATGACTATTACCGCGGGGAGGGCGCCGATATAGGTACCGACGTACGGGACCATGTTCGCGAAGCCCGCGAATATACCCAAAAGGAGGGCGTACTCGACGCCGATGACGGTAAGGCCTACGGCGACGAACGAGGCCTCCACCGCGGAGACGATGAATTGGCCTCGGATGAAGCCGGCGAGGACGCGGTCGATTTCCTGGTACGTTTCGACGGCCTCGTCGAGGAAGCGCCGCGGCACGCGCTCCCTCACCCAGCCCTTTATCTTCGGCATGTCGCGGAGGAGGTAGAAGGTGATGATGGGCGTTATGATGATGTTGACGATGTGGGTCGCGAGGCGGGAAAGCGACGTGACGAAGGCGAGCGCCCGCTCGAAGAGCGCCGCGAAGAGGTCCTGCGCGCGCAAGATGAGGTTGTCTATAATCGGCTTGGCGTACGGCGACGGTTCGTATTCCTCCAGCGACGAGAACCAATTGTTGGCTTTTTCTATAAACGCCTCCATCTGCCCGGGCAAATTATTCAGCGACGCCACCAACTTGGTTATCTGGCCTATTACGGGCGGCACGATCATGAGGAGCGCCGCGGCGACGGCCATCAGCGCGAGCAATATCAGGACGAAGGCCGAGAGGCCGCGGGGAACGCCGCGCTCGTCGAGCGCCGCCACGATGGGCGACAACAGGTACGCGATTACGAACGCGGCCACGAACGGGAACAATAGCTTCCATATGAGCGAGAAGAACCAGACGACCGCCAGGCCGGCGACGAAGTAGCCGACGCCCCGCGCCCACTTTATGCGCATCCCGAACGCCACGACGACGATGAGCAGCGCCAGGAAGAGCGGCGTCAACACGTCGCTCACCGCGGTCAGGTAGCGCCAGACGAGCAGCGCGAGCAATATCAACAGCAGCGCGCCCCGCAGTATCTCGTCGTATTCGCCGGTGAACTTCTTCATAGCAGTTTATAAAACGGGCGCCGGGCCGCGCCGGCCGACGCCCAGAATGAGCGGGCGGAGGGATTCGAACCCTCGGCATCAAGCTTGGGAAGCTTGCATTCTACCCCTGAATTACGCCCGCGTTTTATGTTTTATATATAACATAATCGCGGCCCGAGGGCAAAACAAAAGGGCAGAATACCGGTGAATAATTTTTTTGTCCGCGCCCGGCCTGAACTATGTTATCGTAGTCTGATAGAAAAGGTGAGCAAAGTATAGAAAAGCAACGCGGGGGACTTCCGTCAGCTCGGCGGCGCCGCGTAACGGCGGCGGGTTCTTCGTCACAAAGAGTGGTAAGAAGTACCACAGGGTGGCTGCCGATGCCTTACGGCGAGCGCCGTTGATATAGGGGAGTACTAAGCTATCTCCCGAGGTTATACGCCGTGTTCGGTACACATCGTAGGTGGGAGTACGAAAGTCGCGGCATCGTATTCTTTATCGACATTCGGCTCGAGCAGTCGATGCCAAGTAACTACGAAAAAGGGAACTCGTTGAAAAAAGAAAGTTAAACTTAGCAGCAAATATTGCTGGCTGCACGGTGCGTAGACCGAGGAGGGCACGAGATGAAGAAGTACGCTTTGTTATTGGGTATTTTGGTTTCCGCGGCGTACGCGTTCGCCGGTTCGGATTTCACGCTTATCGACCCGGCCGTGAAACCTAAACCATTAGATAAAAATGCCGATGTCCAGATATTTCTGACCGAACCACCCACGCAACCCTATAAAGAAGTTGCATTCCTCCAGGCCGAGAAAACTTCGCGCATCGCCATCGTACAGGTAAAGATGGACGCCGTTATAAAAGAGCTCAAAAAAATAGCTCGTAAAGCCGGATGCCCAGCTGTAATCAACGTTAAGATCGAAGACTACAAAGCGATGTCGCTAGCTTTAGAACCGACGATACCAGCGAAACGGGCGACGGGCATCGGGGTCATATGGATAGAACCTAAACCGACAAACGCCGAGACCGCGGGGACAGCTGAACCGGGAGCGGCAGATAACCTGACGACGGAAGAAGGTCAATAAATCCTGACGGGCGCGGGACGCTTCCAGATGCCGGGCGTCGAGCGTAGCCACCCCAAGGTCCAGATATTCACCGTCGAGGATTACTTCGCCGGTAAGCGGCCGGACCTCCCGGACACGAGCGAGACGCTGAAGAAGGCGGCTCGGGTAAAAAGGGAACGCGAGAAGGAGCAAGAGTTGCCGCTTGGGGATGAGGATTAAAACTAAAATTATATTAAAGTTAGGTAGTATTTAAACTATGCCCGAAGATTATACGGACGTATTCGATGTTATTAGGAAAAAGGCCTTGCCGGTAGCTATTAAATATTCCGAAATACCGGAGCTAGGCGTCGTAATTAATAATATACCTCTTATAGGATGTATAGTTCACGGTTATCTAAACGCCGTAACAACTATTTATACGCGGCATACCATTAAAAAATTATGCGTTTTTCTATCCCTCCTAGTAGACGAAATAGAAAAAGAGGAATCCGATAAAATAAACAAGGAATTTTTTAGCTCGATGGAATTCCGCGATTTATTCTTTTTAGTTAACGCCAAAGTACAAAGGGGTATACGTAATAATAAATTAATCTATTTAGCGAGATTATTAAAAGAAGTAAGTTTGAAAGAAGGTACTTTAGACCCGGATAAAGCGGAAGAATTCATAGAAAACGTAGATTCTTTGTCGAAAGACGAAATGAATATCTTATATTTGCTCCAAGAATTTTTTAACGATAAGTCGTTAAAATATAACTTCGGCGACGAAACTATATACAGTTTTTTGAATAACGAACCTTCTATACCCGATTTTCTAAAACGGCGTTATACTCAAAGCCAAGTACTTACTTATCTCAACCGCCTAACGAGATTCGGTTTTTTGTTAGAAATAACCAGCGTATTCTTAGTAAGTGATGACCCTAACCAAAAGTATTTCCGAGCAACGGAATATTTTAAGGATTTCCTAAATTATATACATAGTATAGAAATCTAAGCTATGGCAAATGCCGGCGGGGGATCCGGGTTCCGGCGGGGCGACAATTGTCGTAGGGAATAACCGAGACAACGCTCCATGTAAAGTATTTAGCCGCGGCGTTGTGGCCATAATGGCCTGTCGGAGCAAAGGAGTAACTCGATGCCGAAAACAAAAAAAGAACCCAAGAAAAGGGAACGTAGTTTCGGCGGTGGCCGTTATGAATACCACCGCCCCAAGACTATTGCCCCCGGTAGTAAGGTTATCGATTTCTATCTGTCTTTCGAAGAAGGTCTTGAATTATCGCTCGCTATTCAAGCTTGCCTTTTGAAAATAAACACGTATAAAAGAGTAGGCGCGGGGTTAAAACAAGCGTTGTGCCTATCCGCTAAAATGGACCCTCGGGCTAAGCGTATTGACGTACTAGAAAGTAAGCTACGCGAAACCGAAAGAGGTTAATTAATACCTTTAACCTAAATTAAAAAGCGCCCTCGCGGGCGCCCTTCTTAGGGTCTAATACGCCGCCCCGCAAGGGGCGGCTTAAAAATTGCGGAGGGCGACCCCGGAGGCCGCGCCGCGCCCGGCGCGCGGCCGAGAAGGCGCCCGGAGCCCGCGGAGGCCCGCTCTAGGCGGCGCCGCCCCCGGGGCGGGGGGGGGCGGCGCCGAAGGGCGGCCGGAGCGGCCCCAAAAAAAGCGAAGAGCGAAATGGCTTGCGCCCAACGCGCGCGGTTATTACAATATTGACGTTATGGCCGGCCTGAAAAACGAGTTCTCCTGGTCGAAGTCGCGCCACGGCGTCCTGCGCCGGTGCCCCCGCAAGTACTATTTCGAGTATTACGGCTTCTGGGACGGCTGGCTCGCCAACGCGCCGCCGCTCACCCGCGAGATTTACGTCCTCAAGAACCTCGCGACGCTGCCGGCGTGGATAGGCCAGAAGGTCCACAACTGCATCGACCACACCATCCAGAACCTGCGCTGGGGCCAGCCCGGCCTGGGCGTCGACCGCGTCGTCGACGTCACGCTCAAGCGGATGCGCCAGGAGTACGTCTCGAGCTGGCACGGCCGCTACCGCCAGCGCCCCAAAAGCTGCGCCCTGTTCGAACACGAGTACGGCGTAGGCCGCGGCGAGGACGACTGGCG
>DATKVX010000103.1 GCA_035529855.1 bacterium | reverse complement strand
AGATGAAGAAGACGCTGCCCGGGCTGGCGAACTTCTCGATGGCCGGGCAATGGGTGATGCCGGGCGGGGGGCTGCCGCCGGCGGTGCTCGCGGGCCGGCAGGTCATCCAACTTATATGCCACGGCGAAGGCCGCGAGTTCGCGGCGACGGAGGCGTAGCGACCGGGAGCTACCGGAGGCCGACGTCGTCTTCGAGCATGAAGGGAAGAGCAAGGGCGGCGGGGAAATGAAGGTAAAATGAGCGAGAAGACGTTTACGCAACGACTGGTCGAGGTCATAAAGAGCATACCGCGCGGCAACGTAGCGACGTACGGCCGGCTCGCGGCGATGGCGGGCAACCCGCGCGGCGCGCGCCAGGTGGTGCGGGTGTTGGCCTCGCTCTCCGCCAAGGAGGGCCTTCCCTGGCACCGCGTCATCAACGCCAGGGGCACGATATCGCTCACCGGCGCCGGCTTCGACGAGCAGAAGGCGCTGCTCGAGGCGGAGGGCGTAGCGGTCGACGGCCGCGGCGCGATAGACCTGAACGCCTATAAGTGGCGGCCCGACGTTTCCCCTTGATTTCGGCCGGGGGGATTTGCTATTATTTTCGCACACGGGCCATTAGCTCAATTGGCAGAGCAACTGACTCTTAATCAGTAGGTTACAGGTTCGATTCCTGTATGGCCCTTAAAAAGGCGCCCCCTCGAGCGGGGGCGCCGATTTTATTGCAAAAAAACCCCGCCCTTAAGGGGCGGGGTTTCGTCTGTTAGGCCGTTACGGTACTAGGGTAACGTTTTCGGCCTGCGGTCCTTTTTCGCCTTGTACGACCTCGAACTCGACTTCCTGGCCTTCCTTGAGGGTCCTGAAACCCTCGCCTACGATGGCCGTGAAATGGACGAAGACGTCTTCGCCTTCTTCCCGCTCGATGAAGCCGTAACCCTTGGCGTCACTGAACCACTTAATCTTGCCTTTTTCGGGCATAAGCAACGCGAACTCCCGGTACTACCCCGCCGCCCGGGCGGCCTGCGGGCCCGCTTGCGCCGGCCCGCCTGCGCCTACATTACTTCCGTCTTTCGCCTAAAGAGCCGCCCGCGCAGAAAAACGCGGAAGCAGCCGGGTCGTGCGGCTGGTGTTATACCGAGGTTCTCGACGCACACCTCCTCTGAAATAAAAGTGCGAGCACTCTTTATGCATACATTATAATAGATAAACGGTCAAAAGTCAATAACAATGACGCATTTTATCTCGGCGAGGCCGCGGCCCGATTTAGGTTCGCCCGCAAGACGCGCGCCCGCGCCGAGCCGTTTTTATATAAAAAAAAGCCCCGCCCACTCGGAGAGGACGGGGCCTTCGCGCTTTAGGCCGTCACGCTACCAAGGTAACGTTCTCGGCCTGTGGTCCCTTCGCGCCCTGTACGACTTCGAACTCAACCTCTTGCCCTTCCGCGAGGGTCTTGAACCCCTCCGTCTGGATCGAGGAGTAGTGCACGAAGACGTCGTCGCCCTCGTCGCGCTCGATGAAGCCGTACCCTTTGGCCTCGCTGAACCACTTAATCTTGCCTTTTTCGGGCATGCACTTGCGCCAACCTGATACTCCCCGCTCCCGGACGTATGACGGGCGTTTCGACCTTCGCCCGCTTGCGCTTACCAGCACCACGCCAAAGCCCTCACAACTTCGCGGCCCCGCCGTCGCGGCTGGGGAAAGAGCCGGGCCGGGTGCTCAGGGAAATACCGAGGTTCTTAGCTCCGACCTCCTTGGACCTTTGAAAAATTAGTGCCGTTCGTTGACGCGCCATTTTAATAGAAGAAGGTGTCTAAGTCAAGTCCTTACGTCAGGATTACGCGCGCGCCGCCCGCTCGAGCGGTCCCCCCTTTTTTATAACCTTGCCAAAGCGTTCGGGCCTGTTTATAATACCCGACGACCGTTATGACTTCCGAAGCGAAAAACGCCGGCGCCCCTCCTCTCCTGCTGGCCTCCACGTCGCCGCGGCGGCGCTTCCTCCTGCGCGAGGCCGGCATAGCGTTCGACGTCGTCGCGCCCCGCGACGTGGCCGAGGACTTCCCGCCGGGCGAGCCGCCCGCCGACCTCGTCGTCCGCCACGCGCTGACCAAGGCGCGCTCGGTGGCGGCGGCCAACCGGGGCCGGCTGGTCCTGGGCGCCGACACCGTCGTCGTCCTCGGCGAGCGCGTCTTCGGCAAACCCGCCGACGAGGAGGGAGCCCGGGCGATGCTGGCCCAACTCGCCGGCCGAACCCACACCGTGTACACCGGCCTGGCCCTGGTCGACGGCTCGAGCGGCCGCGAGGTGACCGCGGCCGAGGCCACCGGCGTCACGATGAGGCCGCTGGAGGACGAGGAGATAAAGTACTACGTCGCCACCGGCGAGCCGTTGGACAAGGCCGGCGCGTACGCGGTGCAGGGGCGGGGCGCGTTGCTGGTGGAGCGCGTGGACGGCGACTACTTCAACGTCGTCGGCCTGCCGCTCTACCGCCTCTCGAAGATGCTCTCCGCCTTCGGCTACGACGTGTTCCGGTGAGCGAAAAAGCCGCACAGATAATCGCGAAGATGCGACGGCCGACCGCGCTGGCGGTCGCCTTCGACTATTACGGCCTGGAGAAGCTGCGCGGCGTCGAGCGTCGGATGCGGGAGTGGGCGGCGGAGGGGCGGACGGCGGCGGCTCGCGACGAGCGCGTGCGGCGGCTGTTCGAACAGCTCGCCTCGCTCTTCCCCGACGAACGCTCCGACCTCCTGGCGGAGCGCCTCGAGCGCGCGTCGCGCCTCCTCGACGAGGTAGAGCGGCCGCCCAAGCCCCCGGTCGCCCGCAAGAAAGGCCTCGACGGCGACACCAACGTCCAGTACCTCAAGGGCGTGGGGCCCGCGCGGGCGCGGGCGCTGGCCAACCTGGGCGTCACCACCGCCCGCGAGCTGCTGTACCTCTTCCCGCGCGACTACGTCAACCGCTCGCGCGCCACGCCGCTGGGCGACGTCCGCGTCGACGACGACGTCACCGTCGAGGGGACGGTGGGCGAAATTGTGCTGGAGCGCAAACGCCGCGGCCGGACGCTGGTTACGGCGCTGTTGTCCGACGACACCGGCGACATCCTGCTGAAGTGGTTCAACGCGCCGTACGTGGCGGACAAGGTCCAGGCCGGCGACCGCGTCGTCGCGAGCGGCAAGCTGAAATTCTACCAGGCGCCGGAGCTGGTGAACCCGGATTTCGACGTCATAGGCCGCGGCGCCGACGTCGAATCCTTCGGCGGCATCATCCCGGTTTACCCGTTGTCGGCGGGGCTGACGCAGCGCGCCCTCCGGCGGGCCACGCGCCAGGCGCTGGACGGCCTGGCCGACGACCTTCCCGAGCCGCTGCCACCGGCGGTACTGGCCCGCACCTCGTTCCCGCCGCTGGGCGAGGCGCTGCGCCAGGTCCACTACCCCGACGGCATGGACGAGCAGCGGCGCGCGCGCCGGCGCCTGAGCTTCGAATACCTGTACCTGATGGAGCTGGGCCTACTGCTCAAGAAGCGGCAGGGCCTCGCCCAGCAGGGCGTCCGCGTGAAGGGCGACGGCTCGCTCCGCGGCCGCCTGCGGCTCCCCTTCGAGCTCACCGGCGCGCAGCGCAAGGCGCTCGCCGCCATCGACGACGACCTAGAGGCCGGCTGGCCCATGCGGCGGCTGCTGCAGGGCGACGTCGGCTCGGGCAAGACGGTGGTGGCGCTGGAGGCGATGCTGGCGGCGGCGGAGGCGGGCTTCCAGGCCGCGCTCATGGCGCCCACCGAAATTCTGGCTCGGCAGCACTGGCTAACCGCGACGGCCTTTCTGGCGCCCGCCGGCATCGCGTGCGAGCTGCTCGCCGCCACGACGCCGGCGGCGGACCGCGAGCGCATCCTGGGCGGCCTGGCCGACGGGACGCTGCAACTCGTCGTGGGGACCCACGCGCTACTCGAGCCGGACGTCGAATTCAAGAGCTTCGGCCTCGCCGTAGTGGACGAGCAGCACCGCTTCGGCGTCGACCAGCGCCAGCGCCTCGCCGCCAAGGGTGCAAACCCCAACGTCCTCGTGATGACGGCCACGCCCATTCCGCGGACGCTCGCGCTGTGCGTCTACGGCGACCTCGAGCTAACCGTGATCGACGAGATGCCGGCCGGGAGGCCGGGCACGACGACGACGGTACTGGCCGAGGACCGGCGCGACGACGCGTTCGAGCTGCTGGGCCGGGAAGTGGCCGCCGGCCGCCAGGGCTTCGTCGTCTATCCGGTCATTGAAGAGTCGGAGACGAACGCCCTCAAGGCCGCGACGGCGATGGCCGAGAAGCTGTCGGCGGAGGTGTTCCTGGATTACCGGATAGGGCTGGTCCACGGCCGCCTGCCGGCCGACGAGCGCGAGGCGACGATGGCGGCGTTCCGGCGGGGCGACGCCGATATATTGGTGGCGACGACGGTGGTGGAGGTGGGCTTGGACGTGCCGAACGCGACGGTTATGGTGGTCGAGCACGCGGACCGCTACGGCCTGTCGCAGCTCCACCAGCTCCGCGGCCGCGTGGGCCGGGGCGAGCACCCGGCGTACTTCTTCGCCGTCAAGCCGGGGAAGGTTACGGCGGAGGCGCGGGCGCGGCTCGAGACGCTGGCGCATACGGCGGACGGCTTCGAGATCGCGGAGGCGGACCTGGCCATCCGGGGCCCGGGCGAGCTGTTGGGCACCAGGCAGCACGGCCTGCCCGACTTCGCTTTACAGGCCCTGATTCACGACCGCGGTTTATTCGAGCTGGCGCGCGAGCTGGCGGCGGCGACGCTGGACGAGGACGAGCGGCTCGCGAAGGCCGAACACGCGCCGCTGCGCGAGCGCATCCGCGCCGACTTCGGCCGGCGGCTGCAGCTGGCGGGGGCGATATAAAAAGGCGGCCCAACGGCCGCCTTTTCTTTTCGATAAAATTCCTACTTAAACACCGCCTTCACGCGGCCGAGGGAGACCGGCTCCAAGTCAACGTTAACCCACTTGAAGTACTGGACGCGGCATAGAAACATCGAGACGACGTATATCCTGTCGCCGCCCGGCGCCACGGCGATATCCCACGGATACATGAATTGGCCGTTGCCGGTGCCGCGCGTACCCCACTTGCCGAGGAACGAGCCCGTCGGCGTGAAATACTGGACGCGGTGGTTATAAGTATCGGCTACGTAGACGTAACCTCTCGAGTCTATGCCGACGCCGCCGGGGAAATAGAACTCGCCGTCGCGCGAGCCTCCCCCACCCCACTTGCCGAGGAACGAACCGTTCGCGGTGAAGTACTGGACGCGGTTATTGACCGTGTCGACGACGTAAATGTTGCCGTTGGCGGTTACGGCGACGTTGTGGGGATTAGTAAACTCGCCGTCGCCCGAACCCATAGAACCCCACTTGCCCCGGAAGGAACCCAGCGCCGTGAAGTACTGGACGCGGTGGTTAAGGTTGTCAACGACGTAGACGTCGTCCCCGACCGCTAAGACTCCCCACGGGCGCCTGAATTCCCCGTCGCCGTATCCGCGAGAACCCCACATACCCAGCAAAGACCCCGCCGCCGTGAAGCATCCCACGCGGTCGTGGTAGGTATCGGCGACGTATACGTAGCCATTCCGGGATACGCCGATCCCGGAGGGTCGGTCCAACCCGCCGCTACCTTCCGCACCCCACTTACCGACAAAAGAACCGGTGGGCGTAAAATATTGTACCCGATTATTCCCCGTATCGGCGACGTACACCCTGCCGCGCGGGGCCGCCGAAATACCGTACGGCGCTTTGAACTCGCCGTTGCCCGAACCTCCCGAGCCCCACCGGCCTTCGTAGACCCAGTCCGCGTACGCGCCGGCGGCCGCGAGCACTACGGCTACGATAATTAATCCTCTCTTCATTATATAACCTCCTCTTGCCCGGTCGGCGTGGCAGGAAATCGCGCCGCTAATTTACGTAAAGAAACCCGCGGCGGCCCCAAGGCTGCCCCGGGTACGACTCGCCCGCCGCCCGTCCCGGGCGACGAAGCGCGCGACTCCTCTTTCTTCCTTAATTACCGCCTTCCCGACCACACGCCATTCCCCTCTAAATCAGGGCGGTTAAAACTTTCTCCTTTCATTATAAAATACGTGCGATATCCGTCAAGTAGAATTACGACGTCTTAAATACGCCTACGGCTTTCGGAACGGCGGCCCGCTCGAGGCGCCGCGACGAAAAGGGTCGACTTCGGCCGCCGGCTGCAACTCGCCGGCACGGTTTAATCCCCGAAATATAAATATGAAAAGGGCCTACCCGAAGGTCGGCCCCTACATATGCCGAGGCCTCGGCGTTCACGCCGGGGTACCTCACGGCCCCCCGCCTACAACGCCGCGTTTACGCGGCGGCCCCGCCGTTAACCAAACGACGGGATAAGGCGTCGGTTGGTAACAACCGATGCCACGGAGGATGCCGGTCGCCCCTACGCAACGCCGCGTACCCGACGACGCGCCGGCGACAAGGGGCTTAAGCCCCTTGTTTACCTAAACAACGCCTTCACGCGGCCGAGGGAGGCGGGCGCCGGCCTAGTCCCTCCTTTTGAAATACTGGATGCGGTCGTTTCCGGCGTCGACTACGTAGAAGCGCTTACAGTCGTTGGACATATCTACGCTTTCAGGGTATTGGAATTCCCCGTTGCCGGAGCCCCACGAGCCCCACTTGCCGAGGAACGAGCCGGTGGAGGTGAAGTATTGGACGCGGTTTTCGTCGTCATCGGCGACGTAGACGATACTGTTCGGGCCGAGGCCGCCGACGACGTCTATAGGCTTGCCGAATTGGCCGTCGCCCGTACCGGGCGAGCCCCATTTACCCAGGAAGGAACCGGTTGCGGTGAAGTATTGGACGCGGGAGTTGTTATAGTCCGGGACGTAAACGTTGCCGTTAGGGGCTACGTCGAGGCCGAAGATGACGTCGAACTGGCCGTTGCCCGACCCCTCCGACCCCCACTTGCCGAGCAAGCTCCCCGTCGAAGTGAAATACAGTACCTGGTTGTCACCCGCGTCGCCAACGTACACGTTGCCGTTTGCGGCAACGGCGACGGCGGAGGGTAAATTGAACTGGACCGGCCCCGAGCCGGGCGAACCCCACTTGCCGAGGAAGCTCCCCGTCGAGGTGAAGTACTGGACGCGGTGATTCCCCTCTTCGGCTACGTAGACGTTACCGTTGAACGCTATTGCGACGGCTTCCGGTCCTATGAATTGGCCGTTACCGGACCCGCGCGACCCCCACTTGCCGAGGAACGAGCCGGTGGGGGTGAAGTATTGCACGCGGTTGCTGAAGTCATCGACGACGTAAACGTTCCCCTCCCGGGCGACCGCGACGCCTGTGGGGGCCACGAATTCGCCGTTCCCTTCACCCACGGTGCCCCACTGGCCCTCGTAGACCCATGCCGACTCGGCCTTGGGGGGCTCCGTCGGCGATTCTTCACACGCCGCGAGTAATACGACGCCACACAAAGCGCCCATTATACCGATTAGCCTTTTCATTTCGCTCTCCTTCCGCCATAAACTTATGGCATTAAACCTAACAATAATATACCCAAGCGGGGTACGAGACCCTACTTGGGCGTTGGTTACTAAGACGGACCCGCGGC
Organism: bacterium; assembly: GCA_035529855.1. Taxonomy (NCBI): domain Bacteria; species bacterium. The sequence goes on along the minus strand of DATKVX010000103.1, from coordinate 296 downwards.
CGCGTCGACGACCGCCGAAAACATCGATACCACAAGAACGTAGCGCTCGATCTTACCCTCCGCGCTTGAGAGCGGCGAACCGCCGCGCTCGTTTAATTCCTAGTTATAATTTAATTTATACCGTACCCAATTGTCAATAAAAAAAGGTCGCGCCCTGCGCCGGTTTTGAATAAAACGGGCCGACCTGAAGGTCGGCCTCTACGTATATGCCGGGACAGAGAGCAGTACCGGCGGTTCCCGCCCGTTAGCGCAGATGCCGGCGAAGCCGCCCGAGACCTCGGCGTTCACGCCGGGGT